>NZ_VOZI01000005.1:0-200477 GCF_013419835.1 Acinetobacter sp. YH12052 | reverse complement strand
AAAACCTTCAAAATTCTTGCTGAGCGATATCGCAATCGAGGCAAAAGACTAGCATTAAGATTCAATCTAATTGCTGGAATTTATAACTTGGAGCTGAGTGAAAAATGACTTATGAAAGAAATCTAATGTTAAATATTTAATTTTTATTCAATGAAGGGAATTTTACTATCTCGAGGAAAATCTGGGAATAGTGTGTAAATCATATCAGGATTCTTTTGCAGACCCGCACCATCAATGTATTTCCACTCCTTACTTTCAATTGGACGTACTGCAAGCATGAAGGAAAGATCACCTGTCATTTTTCGGCCATTCATAGAAATCGTGACTTGTTTGGGTATGGCACAAAACTCATTTCTACCAATGATATAACTTTGTTTTGGAGGATGAGTGTCAACTTGAGAGACATATATTTTATTTTGTTTAAAGGAGTTTGCAGCAAGTTCTAATATGGCATTATATTTATCTTTACCACCTGCATAATTGATAATAGATGAATCTGTTTTTTCGGTGATTAATGCATAATTACCCTTATTCAAGGCTGTGCCGATATCTTTAATTTCTTTGGCAATGATTTTTTCATAATCATCTTTACACTGCGTTGAATTCGCAAAAGCAGTGTTAGAGGTTAAAATTACGCCTGCAAAAAATATTCTAGTAATTAATAAAGTATAAGGTTTAATCAACATTAAAGAGTTACTCTGTATTTGAATTTGTCTGTCAATGAAGCATTGAGACATAAGCTGGAACTGTTAAAACTAAAAACGAATGCGTATATTATTTATTTTGATCAAGATAATTATTCGACACCTTCACATAATTCTGCGCTGAATACGGTAAAAATGCTTTTTCTTTATCGGTTAGTGGGCGGACTTTTTTGACTGGACTGCCCACATATAAATAACCACTTTCCAAAACCTTATTTGGTGGAACAAGTGAACCAGCACCAATCATCACATCATCTTCAACAAGTACATCATCTAAAATAATCGTACCTATACCGACTAAAACACGATTACCAATGGTACAACCGTGTAATTTCACGTGATGACCAATCGTCACATCTTCACCAATAATCAGTGGAGAACCCTCAGGTTTATCGGCTTTTTTATGACTCACATGCAACATTGAGTGATCTTGCACATTAGAGTTTTTACCAATACGAATATGGTTTACATCACCACGAATCACAGCAAATGGCCAAACAGAGACATTTTCAGCCAATACAACATCGCCAATCACCACTGACATTTCATCGATATAGCAAGAGTCAGCAATACGTGGAACAGTGTCTAAATAAGGGCGAATGTTTTGGCTCATAGGAAAGTCATCTACAGGTTTTTAGGCAGTATAAAATAAAAAAGCACCTAGACCGAAATCTAGATGCTTTCACTTTAGTCTTAATATCGAGTTTTCATCAAATTTAGAATAAGTTACTAAAGAATTGTTTGATGTGATCAATCATTTTTGCAAAGAAACCAGCTTCTTCGACATTTTGTAGAGCTACAAGTGGTTTTTCAGCAATGACTTTGCCATTAAGCGTTGCAACGTATTTACCAACCACTTGACCTTGTTTTAAAGGAGCAGTCAATTTAGGTTGAACAACCAATTGAGTTTTAATGGCGTTCGCTTCGCCTTTAGGCATCGTCACGTTAAAGTTTTCAGCTAGACCTACTTGAACTTCATTGTCTTTACCGTACCAAACTTTTGCTTTTGCAAGCACTTGTTTAGCAGGTTGAACTTTTACAGTTTCAAAGTTTGCATAACCCCAAGCTAAAATTTCACGTGTTTGAGATGCACGTTCGTTCATGCTTGGCGCACCAAAGATCACTGAAATTAAACGTAAAGGACCACGTTTAGCTGAAGTCGTTAAGCAGTAGCCAGCTTCTTCAGTATGACCAGTTTTTAAACCATCTACACTTGGGTCAGTATAAAGCAGGGCATTACGGTTGCCTTGCTTAATGCCATTGAACGTAAATTCTTTTTCAGAGTAGATCGGATAGTATTTTGAACTGTCATGAATGATATGTTGCGCAAGAGTCGCCATATCTTTGGCAGTCGAGAAATGACCTTCAGCTGGCATACCTGTCGCATTGATGAATTGAGTATTCACCATGCCAATACGTTTCGCTTCTTGGTTCATCATGTGGGCAAAGGTGCCTTCATTGCCAGCAATATGTTCTGCCATAGCTTTAGAAGCATCGTTACCCGACTGAATGATAATGCCACGTAACATTTCTAATGCAGTTGCAGTACCGTTGAGCGGAACGTACATACATGACTCAGTGCTGCTGCCGCGACACCAAGCCGACTCATTCATACGTACTTTTTCATTTTCAGTTAGTTCACCGCTTAATAACTTTTGCTCAATGATGTAACTGGTCATCATTTTTGTCATTGAAGCAGGAGCTAATTTTTCGTTTTCATTTTTAGAAGCAAGGATTTGCCCTGTCTCATAGTCCATCAGCACATAAGATTTATTATTTAATTCAGGTGGTGCAGAAAGGACAGTTGCCGCGAATGAAAAACTAGGTGCAAGTAGTAATGCGGCAAGGGCGGTTTTTCGGGTCATTCTGGGGGGTTCCAATAACTTAGGTATAAGCACAAAGAGCCTAGCATTTTAGGACAAAGCTAGGCGGACTGCTATGGGGTGCAAGCGCTTATTTTAAAAGTATTGTAACCAATTGGTATTATTTGCTGTAAGCAGTCAATTCTTTGCAAATCGTACCATTTTTCTTATCGCCAGCTTTCTTCGCATCAGACTGCGCTTCTTTTAAAGCTTCTTTAAAACTTTTTTGTTTGCTGAGCTGTTGTAAGGCATTTACAGGGTTCTTTTCATTCGGCATATATTCTTTGGCTAATTTTGCATAACCCGCTTCAAACTTCGGCTGATCTTTGTCATTCACCAGTTTTGGACAAACTTCAGAAAGTACATAAATAGCTGCAAGTTCTTGACTGGTCACTTGAGGTGTAGGAGTCACTTCAATTTTTTCATCTGCGGCATGTGCAGACATGGTGGTGAACGCAAAAGCAGAAAGGCTAAGGGCACAAAGAGATTTTACAAAAGAGTTTTTCATTTAAATAACCTGTTAAATAACCTAAAAGATATCAAATAGCTAAAATTTATTAGCCAAGCTTAATCATATTTTGGGTAGAGATCAGTAGAAAATTGTATTGAAGCTGTTTAGAAATCAATACATTGTGAAAGAAAAAAGGATGAGGCTATAAAGCGTCATCCTTTTTTGGCAGGTTTGATGCAATTAGGACTAACCTATTGAGAGGGCGTCCAAATCTGAATGATCAATTAACCTTCATAATTTAAAACGTCATCACAAACTGATTTTTGTTCAGCTTTATCAGTTTCTTTAGCAGCTTGACGTGCTTCTTCAAGAACTGATTTATATTCGCTGTCAGACTGTAGTTTTTCTAAAGTCATTGATTTATCAGAATAATCAGCAAGATATGTTTTAGTGAGTGCTTGAATGTTGGCATCAAATTTTGCATTTTGACCAATAATCGCAGGGCATACTTCTAACATGACTTGTGCAGATGCAATGTCTTCTTTTACGATGGTATTGGCTTCTTCTTGAGTGAAGTCATTGTCTGCGACCACAGTTTGAGTCATGCAAGCTGCTAGAGCAAAGCCCAATAAACCACGAAGTGCTACGGTTTTATTCATTTTGTACACACACATTTATGCTGGATGTTGAAATGTAAATATATATAATTATTCATATATTTCAATAAAATGTTCTTGCGAGTCATTTTTAATTTTTTAGTAATGGAAATTTAGTTGTGAATATATTAATTGCCAATGATGATGGCGTTTTTGCTCCCGGTATCCAAGCTTTAGCACATGCATTGCGTCCTCTCGGTCGTGTGGTGATTGTTGCACCTGAAAGTGAACGCAGTGGTTTTTCAAGTGCACTGACTTTAGATCGACCATTACGACCTGTCGAAATTGCACCAAATATGTGGGCGGTAAATGGCACACCTGCGGACTGTGTGTATTTATCAATGAATGGTCTGTTCGATTTTGAATTTGATTTGGTGGTGAGTGGAATCAATAGTGGCGCAAATCTGGGTGATGATGTGCTGTATTCAGGGACGGTCGGTGCCGCATTTGAAGGTCGTCTAATGAAACAACCTGCGCTAGCCGTGTCTTTGGCTGGGCCGAATGTGCGTAGTTATAACAACCCTGAAGATTATGCCGTAGCTGCACAATGGGTGCATGACTTTATTGCCAATGGCTTACCTGCGCTACCTGCACGACATATTTTTAATATCAATATTCCAGATGTCGCTGAACTTCAAGGCACTAAAGTGACCTATCAAGGGCGACGTTTACAGTCCAAACCGATTACCAGTCATGTAGACCCGCGTGGTCGTCAAGTCTATTGGATTGGCTTGGCAGGTGAGGCTGTGGCAGAGCCTAAAAAAGGCTTAACGCATATCGAATCAGACTTCTTTGCAGTTGCAAATGGTTATGTCAGTGTAACGCCTATACAAATGGATGCTACAAACTATGAGATTTTGAATAACTTGCACTCAGAGTTATCTAAATCTTAAGTATTAATGTTATAACTTTGTGAAAATGGTTATGCCGCAACTTTTTTAGAGTGGATTTTTGCTAATCTTAGCCCATTCATAATGACTATATTTGAATTATTAGTGAGGAAGATGATGTCCCTGGTGTCACAATATCGCGTTATTACCGCTCCTGCAGCATTATTTAAGACCCTTGTTTTATCTGCTGCTGTGGTTACAACTTTGGTCATGACTGGCTGTGCGTCAAAACCACAAATTAATAATGCGACCCGTTATGCGACTGCTCCGGATTATTATACAGTTCGTTCGGGAGATACTTTAAGTGGCATTGCAGCTCGCTATGGCTTGAGCTATGTCAGCATCGCAGAAATGAACGATATTGCCCAGCCTTATCGCATCTATGTTGGACAATCCATTCGCCTTAAAAATAGTGGCTCTCGTCGTACGACGTCTACACAAGCCATGACTCAAGCGGCACCAATTCAACGCCAAACGATTGCAATGCCAACGCAAACAGCGCCCGTGACTCAAGCTTCAACCACTCCATCGACAGTGACGCGAACTACAGTTCCAACGCCTGTGGTCAGTTCTTCAAGTTTACGTTGGGTGAGTCCAGTATCGCGTCCTACGGTATTACAAGGCTATAATTTAGCATCAAATGTGAAAGGAACACGTTACGCAGGTAATACAGGTGATCCTATTTTTGCAGCAGCTGATGGTCAAGTGGTCTATGCCGCCGATGGTCTTAAAGAGTACGGCAATTTAATTTTGGTCAAGCATATTAATGGCTATATCACCGCATATGCACATAACAGTAAAATGAATGTCAAAAGTGGCGATACTGTGAAAGCAGGGCAGCAAATTGGTGAGATGGGTTCATCAGGTACCAACCGCACGATGCTTGAGTTCCAAGTGCGTTTAGATGGTAAACCAATCAATCCAACTGCAGTTTTACCAAATAATTAAATATATAATGCAAAAGCAAAATATCCCCGTATAATACAATGAGTTGCTTTTATCGAAAGATGAAGCTTCTCATAAGTTTATGAGGGAAATTTATGTTAGATCAACTTCGAGCAATGGGTGTCTTTGCTTGCGTTGTGGAAAAAAATTCGTTTAGCGGTGCTGCTCGTGAGTTAGGTATTACCACGAGTGCCGTGAGTCAGCAAATCCGCTCACTAGAGCAGGATATGGAAGTCATTCTTTTACATCGTTCAACACGTAAGTTAAGTTTGACAGAAGCTGGACAAGCTTTTTTTCATAGTTGCCAAGAGATGCTATCTGCCGCAGAGCGCGGCAAAATTCGTATCAATGAACTTCGTGACGACTTAGTCGGTGAATTACGTATTGCATCGACACCAGAAATTTGTGCGAATCATGTGATTCCTGCATTGTCACATTGGATGTCGGCACATCGCGGTTTATCCGTTCATCTAGAAGCAGATAATCAATATATCGACTTAATTGATGGCCGCATTGATATTGCGCTACGCATGAGTTCAAAAATTGATGATCAACAGTTTCATGTGGTGCCATTGGCACATGTTGAACAAGTTCTCGTTGCAGCACCAAGCTATATCAACCAAACCAGTTTAATTACACGACCAGAAGATTTACAAAATCATGATATGGTTCAAATAAATTTGGTTAAAAACTTTCAGCATTTTGCATTTGAAAATGCAGTGACTAAAGAGCAGGTTGCATTGGATGTGCACTCCCGATTTACAACAAATAATGTATTTGCTGCAAAAGCAATGTGTCAACAAGGACATGGCATTGCAAGAATATTATATCTAGATACGCAAAAAGACTTATTAAACGGTTCTCTTGTTGAAGTTTTACCAGAATGGCGTTTACCATCATTTACTCTATATGCGGTGATGTCTAAACGTGATCAACAGCCTACTAAAATTCATCGTTGCCTAGATGCATTAAAATTGTATTTCAGTCAATTACCAGGCGGACGTGTATACCAAGAAGCCTCATAAAAACAAAAAAGGTTTAAAAAGATATAAAAAAAGCCGCAATCAGCGGCTTTTTTACTTTCGGCACAAATTACGCTAGAAAGTTTTTCACCATTTTAACAATGCGTTCAATCAAGATATCCGCTTGTTCTTTATTGATATTCAGCGTAGGCAATAAACGAATCACTGAGCCTGCTGTTACGTTAATAATCAAGTGATGCTCATCACGAGCAATATTCACAAGTTCGCCACATGCTTTTGGTAATTCAATACCGACCATCAAACCAAAACCACGAACAGTCACGTTTTGCTCTGAAAGTTGCTCTGTGAATTGCTCAACAAGATACGCACCCATATTTGCAGCATTTTCAACAAGGTTTTCTTTTTGAATGGTATCAATCACGGTATAAACCACACGTGAACCTAATGCTGTACCGCTATAAGTTGAACCGTGGTTACCCGCTGTTAAAACGCCAACACCACGACCTTGAGTCATGACTGCGCCGATAGGGAAGCCATTACCCAGACCTTTAGCTGTAGTTAGCACATCAGGAACAATATTAGTGTGTTGATACGCAAAGTATTTACCTGTACGACCATTACCTGTTTGCACTTCATCAAGCATCATTAACCAGTTGTGCTGATTACAGATTTGACGAATTTCTTCTAGGTAGCTAAAACCCTGAGGTGCAGTATTTACACCACCTTCACCTTGGATCGGCTCAACCAAAATCGCTACGATGTCAGGGTGGTGAATTGCAGCTTCTTCAATTGCTTCAATATCACCGAAAGGCACACGAATGAAACCTTCAACCAGTGGGCCAAAACCTTCCTGAACTTTTTTGTTACCTGTTGCAGATAATGTCGCCATGGTACGACCATGGAATGAATGATCAGCAACAATAATTTTAGGGCTTGCAACACCTTGCATATGACCAAATTTACGTGCAATTTTGATTGCACCTTCATTTGATTCTGCACCACTATTTGAGAAGAAAACTTCTTCCATACCCGCAACTTCAGCTAATTTTTGCGCAGCAGCCGTTTGCCAAGGCACTTCAAATAAGTTACTGGTATGAATGAGGGTCGCTGCCTGTTCAGCAATTGCAGCTGTAATTGCAGGATGTGAGTGACCTAAACCACAAACAGCTATCCCTGTCAGTGCGTCTAAGTATTCTGTGCCATCTGCGGTATACAGGTGAGCACCTTGACCTCGGACAAAGCTGATCGGTTGGCGGCCAAATACTGGCATCAAGTGCGATGGTTGATCAGTTTGTACTGGGGCAAGGGTAATGTTATTCATGACTAACTCTAATTTGTCAGGTGATTGAAATAATATAGAGGAGACGCCATATATATATGAGCATCAAGAGGTCTATATAAGCAAAATATGACTCACTTGAAAAGCTGAAATGTAAATAAAACGTGAAATATTGCTTTAGTCATATTGTTTTACTCAGTTTTGGGTATAATGCGAAGCAGATTTATTGAGGATATATCAATGACTGAACAAGCACGCGATACAGAAGCGTTAATTCGTGACCAAATTGCTAAACACGCAGTTCTACTTTACATGAAAGGCACTCCACAGTTTCCACAGTGTGGTTTCTCTGCGCGTGCAGTAGAAGCGCTCAGTCAAATTGGTCGTCCGTTTGCTTATGTAAATATTCTTGAAAATCAAGATATTCGCGCAACTCTTCCACAAATTGCAAACTGGCCGACTTTCCCACAATTATGGATCAATGGTGAGTTGATCGGTGGTAGCGACATTATGCTTGATATGTTCCAAAAAGGTGAATTACAACCTTTAGTTGAACAATATAGCCCAGCTCCGGAAGCTTAATTGGATATGTATTTGATGATTTTAATCATTGGATACAGATAAAAAATAGCGCCTTTAAGGCGCTTTTTTTATGACTTAATTATCTAAAAAGTCTGGGGTTATGCGTTTTTCCACCATTTCAAAGGCATTTAAAGTGCAATGAATGGTGGAAAAATCAACAAATGAATAATCTAATCGAACATTTATGACGGATTGTCTTCAGTCGGACTTTCTTCAACACGTTGCTCGTTTTCAGCAGTCCCATTTTTAGCAGTACTGTCTTGAGCTTCAGACTTCTTTGCCTTTTTATCTTTGTCCTTTTTTGACTTCTTCTTTTTTTTCTTTTTCTTTGGCTCTTCTTCCTCAAACTCAGCACCATCTTCAATCGCTTGCCAGTATTCAAGTTGCTCCATGACAGCAGCGTAGATTGAGCCTTTGCTATAACGACCTTTTTTATCAAGAGTGCCTACTGGACGCGCCATCAAAATTTCTAGAGCTTGGTCAATGGTATCTATGGCGTGAATATGGAATTGACCTTGTTGCACAGCTTCAATCACATCTTTGCGTAACATCAAGTGCTGCATATTTTGGCGTGGAATAATCACACCTTGCTTGCCTGTTAGCCCTTGTAATTTACATGCATCATAGAAGCCTTCAATCTTGGCATTTACACCACCAATCGGTTGAACTTGACCCAATTGGTTCATTGAGCCAGTGATTGCCCATGATTGATCGATCGGTAATTGGCTAATAGCGGAAATAAGAGCTGAAAGCTCTGCAACAGTTGCGCTGTCGCCATCTACTTGGCCATAGCTTTGCTCAAAGGCAAGGGCAGCAGAAAAATGTAAAATTTGTTCACGACCAAAGTGTGCCTTTAAGAAACTCGACATCAGCAGGACGCCTTTGGCATGCAGAGAACCACCGAGTTCTACACTACGCTCGATATCTAAAATATCGCCGCCACCTTGATAAACCGAAGCCGTTAAACGTGACGGTAAACCAAATTCAACATCAGCATATTGAATCACAGAGAGGGCGTTAATCTGCCCGAATCGATGACCTTTGGTTTCGATTAACTGTGTACCGCGAGTGAGATCTTGCCAATATAATTCACGTAAGTAGCCTAGACGGTATTTACGATGATCAAGAGCGGTGTTGATATGTGTTTCTGTCACCATTTTATCGCCAGCAAGTGCTGCATGATGATGTGCTTCACGAATCAAATCACCTAAGGTGAGGGCATGTAATGACAAAGAGCTTTGATCTTCAGCTTGACGACTTGAATCAGTTAACAGTGCAGCAAGTGCTGTACGGTCAAATGGCAGAAGTTTGTCTGTTTGCACATAGTCAGCAATCAGCTGCATATATGCCTGCTCATTAATGTCATTACGTTGTAATGTATCGGTAAAATCGGCACGAATTTTAAAGACACTGCCCAGTTCTGGTTCGAGTTCTAAAATATCGTAATAAATATCAGGTTCAGCAAGCAGGATCACTTTGATATTTAAATCAATAGCTTCAGGCTCAATCGAAATACTGCCTGTCAATGTAAGCATATGTTCAAGTGAAGACAGCTTTAAATGTCCTGACTTTAATGCACGTTTTAGACCTTGCCATGCATAAGGCTGCTCTAAAAGTTGTTCAGCTTCCAAGATAAGGAATCCACCATTGGCCTTATGCAGTGCACCAGGACGGATTAATGTAAAGTCTGTGGTGATGGTGCCATTTTGGGTCAGTTGTTCGACATGACCTAGCAAATTGTAATGGGTTGGGAAATCTTCAAAAATAACGGGCGCACCAGCATTTGGTTTGTGTGTGGCGATAATGTTAGCTTGGTAGCGAGATGGCACGCGGTTAAATTGGCCGGGTGTAAAGTCATCTTCTTCTTGCTCAAGCACAAACTCAACATTTTGAATGATGTCATCTGCATATTGCTTCAGATAATCTTCCAAGCCTTCAACCATGCTGAATTTATTTTGAATTAGATCAATACGCGGCATTACAACTTGTTTAGCAATTTCACGGTTTAAAACCTGAACTTTATCGCGTGCGTCATCTTCAAGATCACCAAGATGTAGACCAAGGCGTTCAAGTTTTTTATCCATATAACGGACGTTTGACGCAATTTCAGCTCGTTGTTTACTGCTTAGTGCATTGATGTCTTCTTTGGACATTTCTTGGTATTTGTTATCGACCAAATGCACGGGAACGAAACAATGGTCATCATCCTGAGAAATCAGTTTAAGATCGAGCTCTTCACCTTCTCGGGTTAATTCAACTAAAGCAAGATGTTGTTCATCACCAGCATGTTGGCGAATCATTTCAATGCGATTGTGATAGGTTTCTGCGGTGAAGCGACGTTCAAGCTGTTTTAATATGGTTTGCCAACTTTGATGTAATAACGCTTGGAATTTTGTCGCTTGACCAGAAGGAAGTTTTAGCGCAATTGGTTCACGCGGAAACTTAAAATTATTGACATAGACCCAATCTGAAGGCGTTGGCATATTTTTAGCGTGTTGTTGTAATAAGCGCTTAATCATGGTGCGCTTACCTAAGCCTGCGGTACCTACAGCAAAAATGTTATAGCCTGAATAGGGCAATGCAATGCCAGCTTCAACCGAAGCTCGGGCACGATCTTGTCCTAAAAAGTCATTGAGTGGTTTAATCCGCTTGGTAGACGTCGGTATTTTTTTAAGCTCAGGCGTATGCGTCAGCTGAAGCGGCTGCAACTGGGTTTTAGTTAAAGTATTCTGTATTTCGGGTTGATCAAAAGCGCTCTTTAGTGTCGTTACTGTTTCTGCTAAGTTTTTTGTGTTGGTTTCATTAATGGTGGTTGATAAAGAAGAGTGAATTTGTTCAAGTCGCTGGGTCACTGTTGAATCCAAAAAACTAAAGAATAGAGATATGTAATTAAGGTATACAGGTTTAATGCCAAAGATCAAGCAACAGCATGCGAAATATCGATAAAATAAAACAATGATTTCATAAATGTTGTTGAAACCGTTGTCATTAAGCGCTTGAATAGCAACATTCGATTTTGACAAAAATAACTGAGTCATGACAACACAAGCTTCAGGATGGAAATCTGCTTTTACTGCATTTTTAGACCGACGTGCGCTGATTATGCTTTTTCTTGGCTTTTCGGCCGGTATCCCAATTTTACTGATCTTTTCCAGTTTATCGCTTTGGTTAGGTGAAGCAGGAATTGATAAAAGTGCAGTGACTTTTTTTAGTTGGGCAGCGCTTGGCTACTCATTTAAGTTTGTTTGGGCGCCATTAATTGATGAGTTGCCTGTGCCATTTTTAACTAAACAACTCGGACGGCGCCGTGCATGGTTGTTGATCGCTCAGGTTCTCATTATCTGTGCAATTTGTATCATGGCATTTTCAGATCCTGCTTTAGGACAAAGCTATATTTACCAAATGGCCGCTGGCGCTGTATTGCTAGGTTTTTCTGCCGCAACGCAAGACATTGTGATTGATGCTTATCGTATTGAGTTGGCAGAAACTGAAATGCAGACCGTTTTAGCTTCGACTTATAATGCAGGTTATCGTATCGGCATGATCGTGGCAGGTGCAGGGGCGTTATTTTTGGCGGCATATTTAGGCACGGCCAAAGGTAACTATATTTATGAAGCTTGGAAATATACTTACCTTGCAATGGCTGCTGTAATGGTTATCGGTATTATCACAACTTTATCGATACGTGAGCCGCAGGTTGACCGTGTACAAAAGCATTATAAACGGACCGACTATTATCGTTTAGTCGCTGTATTTTTTGCTGCGGTGGTTGCTTTTGTTTTGAGTTATATCTATTCAGGTGTTGCGGTTGAAAGCTTGAAAGAGCAGTGGCAAATTTCAGACTCATTTGCATTGTTTTGTTTAGAGGCTGTACGCTTTATTGGTTCAGCTATGGTTGCTTTTGGTGTCGGTTCTGTTTTAGTGAAATCAGGTGCTGTAAATAAGCAGATGGCATTTGAAACTTGGGTTAATCCAGTTGCAGATTTTTTTAAGCGTTATGGTCTAAAACTGGCTTTAGTGCTGTTGTTACTTATTGGTTTTTACCGTATTTCCGATATTATCGCCGGCGTCATTTCTAATGTGTTTTATCAAGATTTAAACTTCACCAAAGAGCAGATTGCTGAAGCTGTAAAAGTCTATGGTGTGATTTTTAGCTTGGTTGGCGGCTTCCTTGGCGGTTTGCTAGCGCAGCGCATGAACATTATGAAATTGATGTTTGTTGGTGCGATTTTAGCAAGTTCAACAAACTTGATTTTTATCGGTCTGGTCAAATCAGGTCAGCCATTAAGCGATGTCATTGTAAATGTAGCAGGGCAGCAATATACAGCGACGCCGGATGACACGGGTGCTTGGGCAGTTCAAATTCCAAAAGCAGTCTTGGCTGCAGATCAAAATATTAAAGTCAGTGCGGATTATCAGTCTAAGAATCAACATCCAGTACAGGTGAGTTTGCCGTATTTGAATAATGCTTTTTCAAACTCAGCAATGATGTTGCTGCCAGTGACTTCAGATAACATGATTTCAGCTCAAGAGACTGCAAATAGTATCGTGGTCCGTGGACAATACTTGGCAGGCGAGTTAAAAGAAAGTCAAAAAATTCAAATTATTTTGGATGCTAAACCATTCGACGCGAAGCTTGATAAAACTGGTGTTTTTAGTGCTGCAATTCCAGGTCAAGCGCTCGAAACAGCAAAGCAAAAAACATTAACGGCTCAACTACTAGAAAATGATGTGGTGAAAAAGAGTGTCGATTTAGCATATCAAGTGAATACATCGGCCAATATGGCGGGTGTGCTTGGTGTTGATATTCAACCGATTAACTTAGCAAGTGCTGAACAGAATGTGGACATCAAAGGTAAGGTCATTAAGCCTTATAGTTCGCTGTGGCTGTATTTTGCGATTATTGTTGATAACTTGGCTTCTGGTCTTGCTGGTGCGGCATTTATTGCATTTTTATCGAGCTTAACCAGTGTTTCTTTCACAGCTGTTCAATATGCCATCTTTAGTTCATTAATGACCTTAACCCCTAAAATTTTAGGCGGTTACTCAGGTACGATTGTGACCAATATCGGTTATCCAAACTTTTTCTTGATGACAACTCTAATTGGTATTCCGATTTTAATTTTAGTGGTTTGGGTCGCCAAACTATTGAGAGAACATGAACAGAAATCCAGTTCATAATTCAATTTAACTTGAAAAAAGCCTATTCAGTTTGAGTGGGCTTTTTTATTCTAAGCTGTTGAATAGCCTAAGCAGGTCTACGGTTTTGGACAAGGATATTTGAAATAAGGCGGTATATGTGCTCTAGACTTAAATTGAACTTTGCATGTTAAATCCCTATAGTATTCAAACATAATGATAGATTTAGGAAACTCGATTATGCGCATGCTGCATACCATGTTACGTGTAGGCAATTTAGAGCGTTCATTGGCGTTCTATACTGAAGTACTCGGTATGACTTTGCTTCGTAAGCGTGATTATGAAGAAGGTCGTTTTACTTTGGCATTTGTGGGCTATGGTGATGAAGAAAATCATACCGTACTCGAGTTAACGCATAACTGGGATACGGAGAGTTATGAATTGGGTAACGCTTATGGCCATATTGCTATTGCAGTAGATGATGCCTACAAGGCTTGTGAAGAAATTAAAGCACGTGGCGGAAACGTGGTACGTGAAGCAGGACCAATGAAAGGTGGTGTGACCGTCATTGCCTTTGTTGAAGATCCCGATGGCTATAAAATTGAGTTGATCCAACAAGACTCAAATGCACGAAATAATTAATGTGCAATCATTAATATAAAGTCATCTGTAATTCTGAATATTCTTATTTATAAATTTTTTTGCGTTGAGCTCACTATCAACGTTTAAAATAATGAATATATCGGAGAAAAGCTGGCTTTATTTATATGGCCCAGTAAGATGAAATTTACTCAATGGTAAATTTAGCTTATTGGGCATTTTTGTGCCGATGAGCTTTAAAAGGAAATTTGTACAGGATGTTGTTATGCTAAAAATGTTGGCTTTGGATCGTTTTACCATTCTACTTTTTGTAATGGTCATACTTGCGACTTTTTTGCCTGTTAGTGGTCAAGCTGCAGAAATCTTTGGCTATATTACCACGGCTGCAATTGCCATTTTATTTTTCCTCCATGGTGCAAAGTTATCTCGTGAGGCTGTGGTTGAAGGCATTATGCACTGGAAGTTACATGCTTTAGTTTTTGCTTTTACCTTTGCATTATTTCCATTACTGGGTTTAATGGCGAAACCAATCCTCGTGCCGATGTTAGGGCAAGAGTTGTATTGGGGCTTTTTGTTTATGTGCTTTTTACCTTCGACAGTACAGTCTTCTATTGCATTTACTTCGGTAGCACAGGGTAATGTTGCTGGCGCAGTCTGTAGTGCATCATTTTCAAATATTATTGGGATGTTTATTACCCCAGTGATGGTGGCCTATTTTATTCTTGGTCAGTCACAACATAACTATGATCCGACGGCATCTATTATCCAAATTACCCTGTTATTACTGATTCCCTTCATTTTAGGGCAGCTCCTCCGTCCTTGGGTGTTTCCTTATATGAAGAAAATGCCAAAAATCGTGAAGGTATTTGATCAGGGCTCAATTTTGATGGTGGTCTATGGTGCATTCAGTAGTGCAGTGGTGGCAGGGCTATGGCATCAAGTGAGTGGTATGACCTTATTCCTATTGATTGTGGCGTGCTCTGCCTTGTTAACGATCATTATGTTATTGGCGCTATATGTACCACGTTGGTTGGGCTTTAGCCGAGCTGATCAAAAGACGATTTTCTTTTGTGGTTCTAAAAAAACCTTGGCGAGCGGCGTGCCCATGGCACAAATTTTATTTATTGGGCAGCCGATGGGGATGATAGTTTTACCGATTATGATCTTTCACCAAATTCAGTTGATGGTCTGTGGTGTGATTGCCAACCTTTGGGCAAAACAAAGCCGTGGGCAAGAATAGGGCGAGATGAGTACGTCCTTTTAAAATACCTTATATAGATGAAAAAAAATCATGAAAATTAAAAGAGGCTTCTTCATTTTATTCTTGGGTTTGAACACAGTCGTTCATGCTCAAGAGGATTTATCTTTAAATAGTAACCGTGATGTCATTGAAAAAATGCCGCTCATCAGCCTACAGTCAATGCTAGATTTTTGTCGTGATCGACAACCACAGATCAATACGGAATTAGATCAGGCTTATCAAGCTGCAAAAACTTAAATTAATTGCTGCAGTTCAGGCTATCCGTTTTAATGGTGTAGAGCCATTAAAGGCAAAAGATGTTGATCTGTCAGTCGATGCACAATTTAAACAGCAGCTTCAAAGTATTTTAGAGGGTATGAGCAGATCATTACAGTCAGTAAATGCTACGACGTTTTGTCCTGCATTTATTGAAAGATTAAACCATTTTGATCAAGCCCAATTTCAGCGTACAGTCGAATTACAATATCAGAAATATTTAGAGCAAGCTCAACCTAAAGAGTAGAGCGATTCAGCCTTGAATATCTATTTATTAACATTAAAAAATCAGCTATAATTTGCCCCAACTTGTTGTGCTTAGCTCTGACGGTATCCGTCTCGGTGGGCCAAAAGAATGGTCTGTTATGGTGTTGGTCTGCTTTTTTAAGCCTTCCTTGTAGCGATACAAGAGTGATCAATTGCGATGACAGCTAAACCTTCTTAAATCTTAGGAGTAATCGACGATGCGCGCCGATATTCACCCAAAATATGAAACTTTAGTTGCTACATGTTCATGCGGTAACGTAATTGAAACTCGTTCAGCTCTTGGTAAAGAAACTATTTATCTAGACGTATGTTCTGCTTGCCACCCATTCTACACTGGTAAACAGAAAAGCGTTGACACTGGCGGTCGTATCGACAAATTCAAACAACGTTTTGCTGGTATGTCACGTTCTATCAAACGTTAATATCCAAAACGAAAAACGGGCTTTATGCCCGTTTTTTTGTGCCGATAAAAAGATAAACCTTAAATCGGTAATGTTCAGAACTTTATTGGTCCTGAACATCGATGAGATGGTCGAGTTTCTTCTGGAAATAATCACCTTGAATAAAACGAGCTTCGACATTCCAAGCATTGGCAAACAGGGTCATGTCATTTAATTCACGTAGCATGATTTCAACAGTTTTGATTTCATGATAAGTGGTAATTTTTTCTTGGAGCTCTTGGCATGACTTATCGTTTGCAAGCATTTTGGTCAAACTTGAATCTAATGTTAAGCAGTGAACATCCATTTGACGTAATAATGATTCACTAAACATCGAATGACCAAAATTGCGTAAAGCCAGTTCAGCACCATTTTTACGAAGTTCAACAAATGCTTTTTGAGCGGCATCGATATTGAGCTGAATGTCTTCTTCTGCAAATTGTAAAATTAACGGATTTTTCAATTTACTACGAATAATCGTAATCAGTTTCGAAATAAACTCAGGGAAGGTGCGGTCGCTATATAGCACTTCTTTGTTCAGGTTAACGATTAATTTAGCTTCAGGGAACTGAGTGATGAAGTTGTGTAGCTGTTTACACGATTCAACCAAGATCCAACGATCCAACTTAATGGATAGCTCTGAGTCTTCAGCTAACTCACGCAGTTGGGCGATATCTTTCCATTTATTTTCAAAAATAAAGCCGCTGGTTACTTCATAAGTATAAAGATGAGAATCTTCTTTATCATACAGTTGTTGATATTTAAGATGAATTTCACCGCGTTCTAAGCAGTTGCGAAGGGCCTTGATAACAGGAGCTTCATCACTAACGACAATCGGTGCAATTTGCGCTTCTGGTGTACCAAAATCCAAACTTGGAATATCAATTTCTAATGGAATCGTTAAATCGATTTCAGGCGCTTGTTGGTTGGTAGGTAGCGCAGTATTAAAGGCTTTTGCAACAAAGGTTTCAAAATGTGCTTCATCACGAATATCGCTGTCTAAAACACTGTATCCCATGCGTAAATTTAATGGATAAGTTTCATTATTTACACTGAGTAATTGAGGTTTGCTCAGGGTGTTAAGACCAATCAATTTAGACTCAAGTTTGAGCTGATTATCCGCTTGGAATAAGGCAACCATTGCACCATTGTCTAAACTAAATAATGGAGCATGTGTTTGATCTTTCAAGAAGTCTTTAATATTGGTGAAATAGCTCTTATAAGTATTCCAATCTTTTTGAAAAATCGCATCTGAGCAAGAAGCCAACGTAAATAGCACTAATGCATTTACATTGGCAGGTTGCTGACCGATGATACGGTTGAGTTGTTGAAATGCTTTTGGTTTTTGTGGGCTGGCTTCAACTGGCGCGTTGCTAACAGCATTACTGTTTTGACTACCAATTTCAATTGCGAGCTGTAACGCGTCTTCTTCAGCTGCGGCAATAAATTCGAGTTTTAGTGGGTTTTGCCCAGCCACAGCGATATTTTGCGAATCAAGATCAAAACGTCCTAAGTCGAGCTGTCCTTGGCTGATTTTTTTAAAGCGTTGTTTAAAGTCATTGAGGTCAGAAGGTTGTAATAGATCGAGCAGGGGCAGACCGATTACATCGTCTTCATTTTTTAGACCAAATAAAGTGAGATATTCAGCATTGGCTTGAATATGAATACCTTCTTGAATCACTGCAACCGCTTTACGACTATCTTCAACTAAAGACTGGGTTTGAATCTGAGCCGTTTCAAGCTCTTCCATTAAATGTTGTTGAGATTGTTGTAGGCGACTAAAGGATAAAGCACGGATTAAACCAAAATAGAAACTTTCAGGTTCAGCAATATCGACGATGTCATAAATCCCTTTTTTGACTAAACTTGCATATTGTTCAGCTTGATAGTCTTCAGGTTTAAGTAAAATAATTGGTAAATTCGGTTGGCTCGACAGTTGAACTAAACTTAAAGCTTGTTCATATTTTAAATCATAAGCACGTCCAAAAATGATCAAGTCCCAATTGAGATTCAGCTGTTTTTCGAAATTTTGTAAATCATCAAGTAATATGGCATGAACTTGATGTTCGCTGTCTGTCAATAAATCACGTATCTGGTTAAAACGTATTTGATTATCATCAATAATGAGTAATCGAGTTTCCGTACGTTTTAGTTTTTTGGATAGTAATGGATTTCTCACTTTAATGCTTCCCATAAGTCGTTATTTTTGATCTCATTGCTCTGTTTCGCAATATAGTCTTTAACGACATTTTCTTGCTCTTCATTCAATAATTCATATTCAAAGCGAATAAAGCTTTGCGTCACCAACTGCGCTTTGGTGAGATAGACTTTGATGTCTTCTTTGCCTAAGCGAAGGTGGATCGTTTGTTTCTCTCGGAAGAGATTTGCCCCAGGTAAAATTAAGGTCGTAGACACTTGATCAAGTTGTGTGGTCTGTACCAATAAAGCAGGTTGATGATTTGTTGTATTGCGGTCGGTACGAATATGGGCTGAACATGGATACAAATCTTGAGCCAGTACTTCGAGACCCAATTCCAAACTTTTTTCAGTCGATTGTTTGATCCAACGAACAACACCGCCACGCCATTGGCTTTGAGCATTTTCTTGGATCAAAATAAATTCGCCGGTTTTTAAATTAGCAGGGGTAGGGCCAGTCCATTTAATGCGATAACCATTCACACTAATATCTAATACGTCAGCGGTATGAATCTGTTTTGCTTCACGATCTAGCGCTTTCGCATTAGTCATGCCTGTTGGCATATTTGAATCATGCGAATTGACAAAAGAGGCTTCATTGTGGAATTGATAATTGCCTTCCAAATCTAAAGTTTCGTGGAAGTTTTTACCTTTAGAGAGATAGAAATGCGCCACCATTAAGCTAAAGCAAATATTAATTTGCGCAGAATATTCATAACGTTCATGACGACGTTCAGTGTTGTTGGTCAAAATATTATGAATATGGAAATACAGCGCTGGAGTTAAAAATAACTTTTCATTTTTAGATAAATAATTGGCATTTCTAGTTTGCGTTTCGGTCAAATGATCGAGCAAGTTTTGCGTTGAAATGTATACATTGGCTTGATACGACCGATCTTGTTTAGAGTTATAAATCGGTGGGTGATCTTTTTTCGTGTCTACAATATAGCGTGAAAGCGTGGTTTCTTTCGGTAGGATTTGAACCAATTTTACCCAGTCAAAGCTACATAAATACAAGCCTTGGATTTCAGCAGGGCGGATCTGATGATTATTGAAAATATCTAATAAGATCAATTGTGCATAAGCTTGGGCAATATTTGCAATTTGATGCTGAGTACCCAGTAACTGATTGACATTACTTTGATAGAAATTGTGTTCAATGGCACATTCAATCAGTTGATGTGCCGCAATCCATTGACCCGCCGTCGGTGTGGCATACAACATGTGTTGTTGATACAACAACAGTGTCAGTTGTTGCAACGCATAGTAGATTGATGCAATTCTAGCGGTTTGTAAGCTTTTTTTATGGCCGAATGAAAAGATCGAAAACTTTTGTTGATTAAGCTGCTGATTACATCGCTTGGCAATATCAATATAGATTTTGGCAAAGTGACTGCGTAAAAGCATAGCTAATTCAATGATTTGGTCATTACGATCCGTGGTAATGAGGCTTTGATTGGTAAAGTGTTTTTCTAAGCTCGTGAGCACACTTTCCATAGTCGGATGTAATATTTGAACCAAATCAAAACGTAACATCTCTTGGCATTTCAGCTCGGAGATTTCAAGTAAGGCATTGAATAAAGCTTTAGATGAGGTACCCAATTGTAAAATTGAAATACCGTTTAACCACTCTTGCAGACCTTTAGCATTGGTCGGACAAAAGCTTAATTTATCCAGCTTTAATTCAGTCGGATTGTAAAACGTATCTGAAGTATGCGTGGTCATCTTTATTATTTAACTCAAAAAGTTGAAGCCCCAAAAAGCGGTGTCTTGTTTTTTTCGCCCGCTATTTCCCGTACAAGTTTAGGAACCAAATAACCTGGTAGGTTCTCTAAAACTTTTTTATAAATTAAATCAATATCCTGAGCTGGTGTATCAAAATGATGAGCACCTTTTACTTTATCCAGAACATGTAAATAATATGGCATTACACCTGCGTCGAATAAGCGGTAACTTAAATCGACCAATACATCTGCAGAATCATTAACCCCTTTTAATAAGACTGCTTGGTTCAGCACGGTGATTCCTTGTTTGACAAGCTGTTGAAGCTGGCTACACGTGAAGTCATCTAGCTCTGATGCATGATTTGAGTGTACCACTAGAATAATGCGTAGCCTACTGTTTTTTAAAATAGAAACCAGCTCTTCATCGACACGGTTGGGGATTACGATAGGAACTCGTGAATGAATTCTCAAAAATTTAATTTGTGGCAAAGTCGATAAACGTTCAATCCACACTTGAAGTTTACGATTTGATAGTGTGAGCGGGTCTCCACCACTTAAAATCACTTCATTAATATCGGATTGTTGTTCGATATATTGCTTAATGTTTGCCCAATCGTCATTTTTAGGCAGGTTTTCTTGGTAGGGAAAATGTCGGCGGAAACAATAACGGCAATGGACCGCGCAGGCGCCGGTTAAGGTCAGTAAAAATCGAGACTTGTACTTATGTAATACACCAGGCTGTTGGTTGGCTTGTTCTTCACCTAATGGGTCGGTAACAAAACCGGCGTGTTCTTCAAGTTCCAAATGATGCGGTAGGACTTGGAGTAAAAGCGGATCGAGCGGATTACCTTTTTGCATTTTTTCGACAAAAGCGCGCGGCACGCGTAGGCGAAACTCATCTGCTGCGAACTGAGCACCTGATAATAACTGATCATGCGAAAGTTCTAATACATCGAGTAATTCTTGAGGATTTGTAATCAAATCACTCAATTGAGTTTGCCAGTTTTGCTCTTGAAATAAATAGTTTATCATGCCGAATGTTTAAAAAATGCAGAAAGGTGAGTGGGGAATATTGCTGAAATTAATGCGTCGAACTTTGAAGTGTAAGCTGAAATAATTCCGATAAAGCTTACAACGGATGAAGCCTACGAAACATTTATTAAGTTTCAGTAAACAGCAATTTTACCTGTTTGTGGGCATTGTATAAACAAAGTTCTTTAATGTCTGAGTGTAAGTTAAGCAGCTTGACCCCTTTAATGGGGATTTTTTCGTTGCGACATGGTGCATTGGTCATTTAGAATACGCAATATCACATTAATGTGCATGTGGCAGCCAATGTTACAGTCAGTACTTGCTAAATGACATGTTACAGCCCATAGCATCTATAGATTAAAGTTAGTAAGTTTGGAGTGAGCCAGTCATGGCCTATTATTCTACGAATGATTTCAAGTCAGGCCTTAAGGTCATGCTTGACGGTAACCCATGTTCAATCATGGAAAACGAATACGTAAAACCAGGTAAAGGCCAAGCTTTTAACCGCGTAAAATTACGTAACCTTAAAACTGGTAAAGTTTTAGAAAAAACTTTCAAATCTGGTGATTCACTAGAAGCTGCTGACATCCAAGAAGTAGAAATGAACTACTTGTATAACGATGGCGAAATGTGGAACTTCATGGACCCAGAATCTTTCGAACAAATCGCTGCAGACAAAGTTGCAATGGGCGACGCTGCAAAATGGTTGAAAGACGACTCTAACGAACTTTGCACAATCATGTTATGGAATGGTGTTCCTTTAACTGTGAGCGCACCAAACTTCGTTGTATTAAAAATCGTTGAAACTGATCCAGGTGTACGTGGTGATACTTCAGGCGGTGGCGGTAAACCAGCTAAGCTTGAAACTGGTGCAGTAGTACGTGTTCCATTATTCGTACAGCAAGAAGAAAGCGTTCGTGTAGACACCCGTACTGGTGACTATTTAGAACGTGCATAATGGTTTAAAAATAGACTATTATCGAAAGGGATGAAGTGATTCATCCCTTTTTTTATACCTATTGGTTTAAATTTTTATGCCAAAGTATTAGATGAAAAAGCCCATAACAGGAGTAGAGTTTCAAGGGAAGAAACAGCAGTACCTCGAACAAGAAAAATCAAGCTGATTTATTTCAACATTTATGAGGGATTGAGATGGAAACCATTCAACCGAAGTCAGGAATGGCTTCAAAGATTATCTGGCTGTTTGTAGCCATTCTAGGTGCCGTTTCATTCGGCATACTAGCACTCAGTCGAGGCGAGCATGTCAATGCAGTTTGGCTGATCCTTGCAGCAATCTGTGTGTATAGCATTGCATATCGTTTTTATAGTTTATTTATTGCCAATAAAGTCTTTGAACTGAATGAGCGACGTTTAACGCCTGCCCATCGCTTAGCTGACGGCTTGGATTATGTACCGACCAATAAAAGCGTTCTATTTGGTCACCACTTTGCTGCGATTGCAGGTGCAGGCCCATTAGTCGGACCGATCCTTGCTGCGCAAATGGGTTATTTGCCGGGAACAATTTGGCTCTTGGTGGGTGTTGTTCTTGCCGGTGCGGTTCAAGACTTTTTAGTCTTGTTCATCTCAACGCGTCGTGATGGTCGTTCACTCGGTGAAATGGCAAAACAAGAACTAGGTTCTTTTGCCGGAATCATCGTGATGCTTGGTGCACTTGGCGTGATGATCATCATTCTTGCGGTACTTGCTTTGGTTGTTGTAAAAGCGTTGACCAACAGTCCGTGGGGTGTTTTCAGTATCGCGGCCACTGTACCGATTGCGATTTTCATGGGTATCTACATGCGATTTATCCGTCCGGGTAAAATTGCAGAAGTGTCGATCATTGGTTTTGTACTGATGATGGCAGGGATTATCTATGGTGGTGACATTGCACAGCACCCATACTGGGGTCCATTCTTTACACTTTCAGGGACTGAACTAACTTGGTGGTTGATTGGTTATGGTTTCGTGGCATCAGTATTACCTGTTTGGTTACTGCTTGCACCACGTGATTACCTATCGACCTTCTTGAAAATTGGTGTTATTGCAGGTTTGGCAATCGGGATCATGTTTGCATTGCCTGAAATGAAAATGCCAGCGGTGACGCATTTTATTGATGGTACAGGTCCTGTATTTGCAGGCTCAATGTTCCCATTCTTGTTTATTACCATTGCCTGTGGTGCAATTTCAGGTTTCCATGCGCTCGTTTCTTCAGGAACGACACCGAAGCTTGTGAATAATGAAAAAGATATTCGCATGATCGGTTATGGCGGCATGTTGATGGAATCTTTTGTTGCGATCATGGCTTTGGTCTGTGCAACGATTCTTGAGCCTGGTGTGTATTTTGCGATTAATGCGCCAGCAGCTGTGATTGGTACAACGGTTGAGTCCGCTGCAGAAGCAGTTCGTACATTAGGCTTCGTGGTAACACCTGAAGCATTGACCTTACTTGCACAAGAAGTGGGTGAAAATTCGATTCTGTCTCGTACAGGTGGTGCGCCGACATTTGCGATTGGTATGGCTCACATTATTACGGAAATTTTCAATAACCGTTCAATGATGGCGTTCTGGTATCACTTCGCGATTTTATTTGAAGCACTTTTCATTTTAACAGCTGTGGATGCAGGTACTCGCGCATGTCGTTTCATGGTGCAAGATACAGTGGGTATCGTGGTTCCTGCGGTTAAAAACTCTCATAATTTCTTCGGAAATCTGTTGGGTACAGCGGTGGCTGTCGCAGGTTGGGGCTTCTTCGTTTACCAAGGTGTGGTTGACCCACTTGGTGGTATTAATAGCTTATGGCCGCTATTTGGTATTGGTAACCAAATTCTCGCTGCGATGGCTTTGATCTTGGGTACAGTGATTTTATTCAAGATGAAAAAACAAAAGTATGTTTGGGTGACGATTATCCCAACAGTATTCTTGTTTATCACTTCTATGACCGCTGGTTGGCAGAAGATTTTCCACGAAAATCCAAAGATTGGTTTCTTGGCTCAGGCAGATCGTTTTAACGCAGCAATTGCGAAAAATGAATTGTTGGCACCTGCAAAAACCATGGCTGAAATGCATACGGTTGCATTGTCGAATCAAATCAATGCTGGTCTTTGTGCATTCTTTATGATCGTGGCATTTGTGATGTTATTTGCAGCGATTGGTGTGGTGCGTCGTGCTTTGGCAAATCCAAATCCATCGGTGAATGAAGCAGAAGCGATTTACCGTGACCCAGCTGAAATTAATCCGTCGAATTCAGCACATTAATAGGGGAATATGAATGAACCTGAAGTTTGCAAAAAGTGGAAAAACGGTGATTTATAAAATCATTAAAATGACCATTATGTCGCAGAAGGATCTAATTCTGAACCCGAAAAATTGGTCACGTATTGCGACGTTGTGGCAACGTTTACAGCAAAGCTTCCGCCTGATGGTGGGTGTGCCAGATTACCAAAACTATTTGGAACATATGGCAAAACATCATCCTGATTTGGAAGCGATGGATGCAAAAACATTTTATCGTCACTGTGTAGATGCACGTTATCCATCAGCTGGTGGTGACATGAAGAAGTGTCCTTGCTAATGCTTTGACTTGTGCTAAAAATCCAATAAAAAAAGCGTTCTTCGGGACGCTTTTTTTTTGCTGAATTGTGATCAGTCGAAGCGAAAACAACGCTTTTGTATACCCAATAAATATCAAGCGTATGTATTTAAAGTATTGAACTAGGTATAGATTGGAGATAAACACTGTATTTTTAAATAAAACCCTGTATGTTAGTCATTCATTTAACTTTTTTATTGGGGAATAAAAGGTGTTTTGGGTATCAGAGAAAAGCCAACAAAATAATACATCAACGCTTTTAAGTGAGCAGAGCCTTGCGCCTTTTTACCCGAAAATAAATACATTCCTCGAACAAATTAACCAAATTATTTTGGATAAAAATCAGCAAACCAAATTGGCTTTAGCTTGTCTATTGGCAGGCGGGCATGTGCTATTTGAAGACTTACCTGGTTTAGGAAAAACGACATTATCTAGCGCCTTGTCACATTTGGCGGGATTAAAGTTTCAACGGATTCAATTTACCAATGACATGCTGGCCAGCGATGTGATTGGGGTAAATATGTTTAATCAAAAAGAACATCATTTTGAGTTTAAATCTGGGCCGATTTTTACCCAAATTTTATTGGCAGATGAAATCAACCGTTGTAGTCCAAAGACCCAAAGTGCTTTATTGGAAGCGATGGAAGAGGGCTATGTGACGGTCGACGGTGTGCGATATGCTTTGCCTCAACCATTTTGGGTGATTGCGACACAAAACCCTTTATTTCAAAGTGGTACTTATGCCTTACCTGAGTCCCAGTTGGACCGGTTTTTAATGCGTTTGTCTTTAGGTTATCCATCGCGTCAGGCAGAGAAATTATTGCTCCAACAAACTTCACGCCATGATCTGATTGCGGCATTAGCACATATCTTTAATGAAGCAGAAATTTTACAACTACAAGGGTTTGTCGAGCAGATACATCTGAGTGATCGTTTAATGGATTACATTTTGGATCTTGCTGCTGAGACACGTAAGGGGAGACATGGTCTTTCTACTCGTGGTGTTTTAGCCTTAAAGAAAGCTGCGCAAGCCTATGCGCTGATTGAGCAGCGAAATTATGTGAATCCTGACGATGTACAAGCCGTTTTTACAGCTGTGGTATCTCATCGAATTGGGTTGTCAGATCTTGAAGCCTTTAAGCTTTTAGAACAAGTTTCGATCCAATAAAGGAGTTGAACCTTGGCTTCAATGTGGCAGCAATGGATTGAACGTCGATTTAAAATCGATCAGCACAAGCAGCTGACTCAAAAAGATGTCTTGATCTTTATCTATCAGCAAGGCTACTTGTATTTGGTATTAATTTTCATCACTTTTATTGCAGGTGTGAATTATGCCAATAATTTGATTTTAGGCTTTTGCTTTTTAATTAGCGCCGTATTGTGTATTAGTTTCTATATTACTTTTAAACAGCTTCATGCGTTGCAGATTCAAATAAATGTTGTTGATATCCCGCAAGCTGGGGAATTACTTTCGGTCGAAATTTATTTTAAACAAGAGGTTGAACAGGCGCGATATTTGTGGATTAAAACAGAAAATCAGCTACATAAATTACTGTTCAATACGCAACAGCAATGCTTTCAATTAAATTTTACAACCAGCCAACGCGGTGTTTTTCAGATTCCGCCAATACAAATTTATAGTGTTTATCCTTTTGGTTTAGTTCGGGCCTGGACGTATTTGTACGTACAGCAACCAGCGTGGGTTGCACCTCAAGCCAGTTTGCATTCCGTTGAAAATAAGCAACAACAGCAAAATTTTGAACCTGATCTTGATGAATTTCGCGAATTACGGAGTTTTCAGACGGGGGATTCACTTCATGCAGTGTCTTGGAAACAAGCAGCACGAGGACAAGGCTTATATGTGAAAGTCTTTGAACAATATGAAGATCTAAAGAAATTGGAGATTCATTATCACTATATGCCAGCTCAAAGTCATGAAGAAAAACTTAGTCTTATGATGGGTTTGGTCGAGCAGGCTGAGCAAAATCACGATCAATATGCACTGTATTTACCTAATGCTGAGTTAGCATCAGGCACTGGAGCACTGCATTTTTCCGAAGCTAAACGGTTATTGGCGCAGGCTTGATTTATGATTGAAAATACCATACGCCGCTCCATACTACTCACTTTAGCTTTGTTGCTCATTGCGCAAATGCTTTATATACCAGTGGTGACATCATTAGTATTTTTAGTCATTTGGCTTATTTTATTACACAATACCCGCGCAACTAAAAAACCATTTTCTAAAATTTTAACCTATGTGCTGACATTGACAGCATTATTTAGCATTTATATAAGCCATAAAACCTTTATTGGTGTTGATGCAGGGGTTGCAGTACTCAGTACATTTTTATTTGCTAAATCTTTAGAAACAAAAACACGTCGTGATGTAATTATTTTATTTAACTTTGCGATGTTTGTGATTGCCAGTAGCTTTTTGTTTAGCCAGTCTTTTGCCATGGCATTGGTTATTTTATTGGCGTTGTTGAGCTGCTTTATTGGATTATATCGTTTACAGACCGTTGGTTTTAGCCAAAACTCAGGCGGTGAAATACAGGCGATTAAACAAGATATTGGGCATGTGGGTAAATTTATTGCCTTAGCTGTTCCATTCTTTATCTTGCTGTTTCTCTTTTTTCCACGCCTGCCGCCGCTATGGCATATTCCTATTCCTGAAAATAAAGCCACAACGGGAATCAGTGACAACATGTCTCCGGGCGATATTGCTGAGTTATCACAGTCGAGTAGTTTGGCTTTTCGTATAATTGGTGATATTCAAGCCTTGCCAACACGTACAGAGCTGTATTGGCGGGCGATGGCATTAGATGAATATGATGGTTCTAAATGGACTAGTCATTTTTTTAACCAGAACGTTATACAGCTGAATCCAGCTGATTTAAAACCCAAGCGGACATTGAATTATCAATATTTGGCTGCCGACCCAAGTGTGATGTGGATTATGTCGTTGGAGCAATCCGTTCCCAATGAAGCACGTTTTGCATTAGGTCAAGATGGTCGAATTACACCCTACCGATTAACAGCACGTACAGAGCCGATTCAACTGAAATGGTTAGGAAGTGCAGAACCTCCTCAAATAAAAAATGTAGCTTTACTTGAAAAATTAAACACTCGCTATGTTGAAAACTTGGATGTTCAATCACAACAATTGGCCCAAACTTTATGGCAGCGAAGTCGTCAAAATCCTGAGCGTTATATTGCCGAAGTTTTGCAATGGTATAAACAAAATCGCTTTGCATATACCTTAAGCCCAGGTGTATTGGGGCAAAATCGGATAGATGATTTTTTATTTGGATCAAGAAAGGGGTTTTGCGAACATTTTGCATCGAGTTTTGCAATGTTGATGCGCTATGTGGGTGTTCCATCGCGTATTGTTGTGGGATATCAAGGTGGTCAATTAGCACCAGATGGAAAAAGTTGGGAGGTTCGTCAGCTCGATGCACATGCGTGGACAGAGGTTTATGTCAATCAACATTGGCGTCGAATTGATCCTACAGCCATGATCGCACCTCAGCGTATCGATGGTGGGATGCAGGATTATATGGAACAAGATCGGACAATTTTTGGGAGACAGCAGTCGACTTGGGCCTATCAACAATTTTCGATGTTGAAAAAAGTCCGTGTATGGAGTGATTATGCGAGTTACCAATGGCAGAGTAAAGTAGTGGGTTACAATGCAGAATCACAGCAACAATGGTTTAAAAAGCTCGGTACAAATTCTGCTTATGCAGGTGTTTTAATTCTTATTTTGAGTATTGGTGGCATTGTAGCATTATATTTTATATGGATTTTGTGGAAAAAAAGAAAAAGCCTAAGCTCTCTTGAAAGAGAAATTGCCAAGTTTGCTAAGAATTTACCCTTGAGCCAGCAAAAAGTGGCTTCTGAAAGTTTTCGGCATTGGTTACAACGTTTGGCTGAAAATGTACCTGAACAGGAAAGGGCGGCATTTGAACAAGTTATTACGTTATTTGAGCAGGAAATTTATGTAGGTACCGCGCTAAGTTCTCATGATATTCAATATTTTAAGGCTTTGCTTAAAACTTGTACGCAAAGTTTAAAAAAGTCAGAAAAGGGCTTGTCATAAAAAATAAAAATGAATATGATTCTACGCATTCTAGGTTTATAGCTCAGTTGGTTAGAGCGCTACGTTGACATCGTAGAGGTCACCAGTTCGAATCTGGTTAAACCTACCAAATTCAAAAAGCAGAATCAAAATGATTCTGCTTTTTTTTATCTGAAATTATTAGGGTCTGTTGACATTTACTGTTCATAATTAACCCTATAAAGGTAGCCATAAAAATATACAGGCTAAAGCAACAGAACTTTGATAATTCCTTTTGAGCTTGTCATATCGAGTAGCTATTCCTCTAAATTGCTTTAATCTACAAAACATATTTTCAACTAAATGCCTGATTTTATATAAATACCAGTCCATATGGTCATTGTTCGATTGGCTATTCGTTTTCCTTGGTATATTCGCTACTTCTTTGGCTCATATTTCTGCGTTTATGACTATATAGCAGTGCTTTATACAATGTATGCTATAGCGGATTATTTGAAACAAAAAAGCCGCATTCTATGCGGCTCTTAATTGAACAAATAAATTATGCATCTTCAGTTTCTAAAATTTCGAAGTCATGGGTAATTTCTACACCACCATCCATCAGCATTTTACTAGCAGAACAGTATTTTTCAGCAGAAAGTTCAACCGCTTTTGCAACTTGCTTTTCCTTCACGCCATGACCAGTGACTACAAAGTGCAAATGAATTTTAGTGAATACAGCAGGAATAGTGTCGGCACGTTCTGCATTTAATTCACAACGAACATCGGTAATGCCTTGGCGTGCTTTCTTTAAAATCGTCACAATATCGAAAGATGCACAACCACCAAGTCCTGTTAAAATCAGTTCCATTGGGCGCGGACCACGGTTTTCACCGCCATATTCTTGTGATCCATCCATCATAACAGTGTGACCACTTTGAGTTTTTGCTTCAAAAGCAACATTCTCTAGCCAATGAACACTAGTTTGCATTGCAAGTCCCTAAAAAAAGCTATAAATTTACGCAGTACCTGTACACTAACATAAATTGAGTTGATAAGGAATTTCAACTCTTACGTGTGACAAGTTCACTTTAGGTCTTGTGCGATCTATAAATTATCCATATTCGGAAACTGTTAGCATGACTTCAAACTTTTCACAACTTAGCACAGATGCGCTATCTCCGGGGCAGTTACCTGAGTCGGTGAAGGCATTATTAAAACGTGCATATATTAATCGTTACCCAAAACGTACAACAATCATTGATGCGGGCTCAGAATCTAAATCTTTGTATTTAATTCTTAAGGGTTCAGTATCTATCATTTTACGCGAAGATGATGAGCGTGAAATTGTGGTTGCGTACTTAAATGCGGGTGACTTTTTTGGGGAAATGGGTCTATTCGAAGCAAATGCACAGCGTACTGCAGAAGTGCGTACGCGAGATGTATGTGAAATTGCTGAGATTACCTATGAAAACTTTCATGAATTAAGTAAACAATACCCAGACTTAAGTTATGCGGTATTTGCACAGCTTGTACGCCGTCTTAAAAATACGACGCGTAAAGTAACTGACCTTGCGTTTATTGACGTGTCAGGTCGAATTGCACGTTGCTTAATTGATTTATCTTCACAACCTGAAGCAATGATTTTGCCGAATGGTCGTCAGATTCGTATTACTCGTCAAGAGATTGGTCGTATCGTGGGTTGTTCCCGTGAAATGGTTGGTCGTGTTCTAAAAACACTTGAAGAGCAAGGCATGATTGAAACTGATGGTAAAGCGATTCTAATTTTTGATGCATCGCTTGAAGATAAAAGTCAATTGGCTTCTGACGAATTTGACGACGAAGAATAATCATTCTTCTAAATAAAAAAAAGCAAACTCAGGGGTTTGCTTTTTTTATGTCTATTCATTTCTCACTATTATATCTGAACAAGCTTTTCTCACATTTTTTGACAAATAAACAGAAAATTATGATTTAAACAAAGCCGATATCTTAGGTAAGCTACTTCGTGACTTATATATTGATATTTAAAATAAAGAGGGAATTTGTGGCATGCAATTTAAACCATTGGCACATAGCGGAATTTTAGTTCCAGAAATTTGTTTAGGCACTATGACGTTTGGTGAACAAAACACCCAAGCAGAAGCTTTCGAGCAACTGGATTATGCTTTAGAGCGTGGTCTTAACTTTTGGGATACTGCAGAAATGTATCCTGTCCCACCGAAACCTGAAACCCAAGGTTCAACTGAAACTATTATTGGTAACTGGATTGCAGCTCGCGGTGGACGTGATAAATTAATCTTAGCTTCAAAAATTGCAGGGCCGTCACAAGGCGGTAGTCATATTCGTGACGGGCAAACTAAATTTATTGCTTCGGAAATTGAGTCTGCACTGGATCATTCTCTTCAGCGCTTACAAACAGATTATCTTGACTTATACCAGTTGCATTGGCCGCAACGTCCAACCAACTTTTTCGGTAAATTGGGTTATGGCAATGCCGAAGCAAACAGTACGCAAACTATTACCAATTTAGAAGAAACATTAGTTGCTTTAAGTCATGAGGTGAAAAAAGGTCGAATTCGCTCAATTGGACTATCTAATGAAACGCCATGGGGAACGTTAAAATTCCTACAACTTGCAGAAAAGCATGGTTTAGAAAAAATTGTCAGTGTGCAAAATCCATATAGTTTGTTGAATCGTACTTATGAAATCGGTTTATCTGAAATTGCACACTACGAAGGCGTGGGCTTATTGGCATATTCACCTTTAGCATTTGGTTATCTAACAGGTAAATTCCGTCATGGTGCACGTCCTGCCAATGCTCGAGTGACACTATTTTCACGCTTCAGCCGCTATTCAAATGCGGAGAGTGAATGGGCAACAGAACAATATGCACAATTGGCTGAACAGCATGGTTTAACGTTGACACAGTTAGCACTAGCATTTATTAAGCAGCAATTTTTTGTCACCAGTACAATTATTGGTGCGACAAATCTAGATCAGTTGAAAGAAAATATTGATGCTTTTGAGGTGAATTTATCAGAAGACATTTTAAAAAAGATTGAAGCTATTCATCGCCAACAGCCAAATCCTGCACCTTAAGCTGAACTTTTTAGTGGATTAAGCAAAAGCCTGCATGTAAATGTGGGCTTTTTTGACATTTGTATTATTTAAGCAAATGGAAAATCATTGAATTTTATTGTCAGAAAGTTAGTTGAGTTGACAAGAAAATTGCCTAAAAATACATATGTATTTAAACAATATAATAAAGTACTAAATTCTTCAATAAATGACTTGAAAAGTATTCTATTTATACCAATATTATAATTGAGATTTATCTTTATCTTAAAATTAACTCATTGAAAAATATTTAAAAAATGTATTTGAAATTTTAAATATGACTCCCATATATGCTTCAAGTACAGAATTTGTTGTGAGGAATAACAAGAATGCGATTCGAAAAATTCACAAACCGTTTGCAGCAAGCATTATCCGATGCCCAATCTTTAGCAATGGGGAAAGACCATACAGCCATTGAAGGAATCCATATTCTTTCGACATTGCTTGAAGAGCCTTCGAACCAAAGCTTGTTACAACAGGCAGGTGCTAATCTTCCTGAGTTAAAAACCAAACTTCAGCAAGCCCTACAGGATACCGCCACCATTGCTACGCCGACAGGGGACATCAACCTAAATCCTGAAGCAGTCAAAGCGCTAAATTTAGCCGATAGTTTTGCGCAAAAAGCTGGAGATGAGTTTCTTTCTACAGATTGGGTGATTCTCGGTTTAGCTGAAACGGGTAAAACCAAAACCTTATTAAATAGTGTAGGCGTAACGACAGATAAATTACGTAGTGCAATTGAACAAATACGAGGCGGTGAACAAGTCATGAGTAATAACCACGAAGATCAACGTGATTCACTCAACAAATATACCTTAGACCTCAATGCACGTGCATTAGAAGGCAAGTTAGATCCAGTTATTGGTCGTGACGAAGAGATTCGCCGTACCATTCAGGTTTTATCACGTCGTAGCAAAAACAACCCCGTACTGATTGGTGAGCCGGGTGTGGGTAAAACAGCAATCGTTGAGGGCTTAGCACAGCGTATCGTCAATGGCGAAGTTCCTGAAAGTCTGAAAGGTAAACGTGTACTTTCACTCGACCTTGGTTCATTGCTTGCAGGTGCAAAATACCGCGGTGAATTTGAAGAACGTCTTAAAGCAGTTCTAAAAGATTTAGCCAAATATGATGGCGAGATTATTCTTTTCATTGACGAATTACATACGCTTGTTGGCGCAGGTAAAGGCGATGGTGCAATGGATGCTGGTAACATGCTTAAACCTGCATTAGCGCGTGGTGAGCTACGCTGTGTAGGTGCAACCACCTTAGATGAGTACCGCCAATATATTGAAAAGGATGCGGCATTAGAGCGTCGTTTCCAAAAAGTGATCGTTGATGAACCGAGTGTGGAAGACACCATTGCGATTTTACGTGGTCTAAAAGACAAATATGCAACCCATCATGGTGTGCAAATTTTAGACTCTGCGATTATTGCTGCGGCAAAAATGTCGCATCGTTACATCACAGACCGTCAGTTGCCAGACAAAGCCATTGATTTGATTGATGAAGCTGCATCACGTATCAAAATGGAAATTGACTCAAAACCTGAGCCACTTGACCGTTTAGATCGCCGTTTAATTCAGTTAAAAATGCAACTTGAAGCGGTGAAAAAAGATGCAGATTCAGTCTCAAAAGCTGAAGTTGAGCACCTAGAGAAACAAATTGCTGAAGTTCAAAAAGAATATAGTGATTTGGAAGAAGTTTGGATTGCGGAAAAACGTCTGGTTGACGGCACGAATCAGGCTCAAATCGAGCTAGATAAAGCACGTACTGCCTTTGAAAAAGCACAACGTGAAGGTGATTTAGCAGAAGCTAGCCGTTTGCAATATGGTGTTATTCCTGAGTTGCAAAAACGCTTGAATGAAGAAGAAGTTGCCGAGGTGAATGAAGAACCGAAACTGATTCGTACCAAAGTCACTGAAAATGAAATCGCTGAAGTGGTAAGTGCGGCTACAGGTATTCCTGTTGCGAAAATGCTGCAAGGTGAACGTGAAAAACTCTTACACATGGAGGAGTTCTTACATAACCGTGTAGTTGGTCAAGATGAAGCTGTCGTAGCAGTGTCGAATGCGGTGCGTCGTTCTCGTGCAGGATTATCCGATCCAAACCGCCCAAGTGGTTCATTCTTATTCCTTGGGCCAACAGGTGTAGGTAAAACTGAGTTAACCAAAGCTCTAGGTAACTTCTTATTTGACAGTGATGATGCGATTATTCGTATCGACATGTCAGAGTTTATGGAAAAGCATTCGGTGAGCCGTTTAGTGGGTGCTCCTCCGGGCTATGTGGGCTATGAAGAAGGCGGTGTATTAACTGAGGCTGTACGTCGTAAACCTTATAGTGTGGTGTTGTTTGATGAGGTTGAAAAAGCCCATCCAGACGTCTTTAACATCTTGCTTCAAGTGTTAGATGATGGTCGATTAACTGACTCACAAGGTCGTGTGATTGATTTCAAAAACACCGTAATCGTGATGACCTCGAACTTAGGTTCAACCGATGTTCGTGAATTAGGTGAAAACCCGTCGAAAGACGAAGTTCGTGCTGTGGTCATGGCTGCTGTATCTGAACATTTCCGTCCTGAATTTGTGAACCGTATTGATGAGCTGGTGGTTTTCCATTCTTTACAAAAAGCGCAAATTCGTGGCATTGCAGATATTCAGTTGGATCGTTTACGTTCACGTTTGGCTGACAAAGACATGAGTTTGGCAGTTGAAGATAGTGCCTTTGAGTTACTTATCGATGCTGGTTTTGACCCTGTATATGGTGCACGTCCTCTAAAACGTGCCATCCAACAACAAGTTGAAAATACACTGGCACAGAAAATCTTGTCAGGCGCGTTCCAACCGGGCGATACGATTGTTGTTCAAGCGGAAGGAGATCACCTAAGTTTTGACAAGATGAAACTCAATTAAAAGGTACAAATTAGCCACGTTCAGTTGTAAAAACAGAAACCCGGTTTAGGCCGGGTTTTTTTATTTTACGCTTTTCGTGATTTTCGTTTAAATACGTAAAGTTGATTGCATTTCATCATTTTCACCCACTAATATGACGTCCGCACGCATCCAACGAGATGACTGTGTTCTGTAAAACAAAAACAATATCGCGCGTTCATCAAGAATGAATGGCAACAGGAAATTATGATTATGATGGAATTTAAACTGCTTAGGCAGATCAAAAAAGAACCTTATAGTTTATATAAACATACTGGTGACATCACTGTTCAAGAACTCAAACGCATGTATGGTATTTATCAAAAGTATTATGCCAATACCCGTTATGAAATTTTTGAACGCGACTTCTTAGAAAAAACCGGTGTTTTTTTTATTATTGAACCGAAAAATAATCAAATTGTCGGATTTTCGACGGTTATGGAACGTGACTTTGTTGTTGATGGTAAAGCCCGACATGCTTTTTTCAGTGGAGATACCATTATTGAGAAAGAGTATTGGGGAAATCGTGCATTAACTAGAGCAATGTTCCGTTATATTATTAGTTTTAAATTTCGTCATCCAAGAACACCTATATATTGGATTTTAATCTCTAAAGGCTTTAAAACTTATCTGCTCTTAGCCAATAACTACTACAGCTACTATCCACACTATGGTGAGAAAAATGCTCATCTCAAAGACTTTGTTGAATCGTACTGTAAAGAATACTTCTCAGAATATTATAACCACGAAACGGGTCTGCTGAATTTTGGCGAAGACTATCAACCACTCAAAGCAGATGTTGCGCCCATCACCCATGAAATGCGCGAAAATAATACCAAGATAGCTTTCTTTGAAGATAAGAACCCAACTTGGGTCGATGGAACAGAACTTCCGTGCATTGGTGAATTACGCTGGAGCGATTTATACCGTTATGTGAATCGATTCTTAACCAAGACCACCAGTGTGAGCAAACATGATAGCAAGTTACGTTATAAGTCACGTACATTACATATTGCGACAGGTTCTGACTCGAAGGTGGCCTAATGGGATTGCTTCTCACCACTGCACATCAAGTTTTGAATATTGCCTGCCGCAAAGAGTTTCAACGCTATACACAGCAGGCAAATCAGCTAGAAAATGTGCAACGTAAAAAATTAAGCCATTTTTTAAAGCAGCACATTTCGCAAAATTTAAGCTATGAGCAATTTGCCAAAAAGTATCCGCTTTCTCGTTATAGCAATTGGAAAAGCCAAATTGAACAATCCAGACAAAGTGGCAAAAATAGTTTGGGGCCTGAAAAAATTGTCCGTTTTCAACCGACCAGTGGGTCGAGTGAAGCAATTAAATTCATTCCCTATACTCAGGCTTTTTTAGATGAACTGGATGAGGCTATTGGTTTATGGCTGACTAATTTATATCGGACACACCCACAACTTAAAAATTCAACGCATTATTGGTCGGTTTCATGGTTGCCTGAAAGCCAGCGAAAGCTTTTAGAAAATAGTAATTTAAATGATGACAGTGCGCTGCTTAATCTGTCGAAGCGAGTGTTGAGTAAAATTACTCAATCGGTACCGACTGAAATTGCGATGGCAAATTCAGCCGAAGATGCCATGTTTGCAACCGCGGTGTATCTCGTTGCAGATAAGCATTTAGGCATGATTTCGGTATGGAGTCCTACATTTGCATTGCAATTGCTGGATATTATTCAAGAACATCAAGCTGAAATTGTACAGGTCTTAAAAACTGGACAATGGCAACGTGATGGTTTGAGTTTTCTGCAAGTTCCTAAATCTTGTCAACAATGCTATCGCTTACAAGACTTGGATTTAACCCAAGCAACGGCGTGGAAAAAACTGTGGCCTAAACTCAGTCTGGTTTCGAGTTGGGATACAGCGAGCGCAGAGCAATGGGCAGTACAGCTACAGCAACGAATTGCAGGGGTGGCATTTGAGGGTAAAGGTTTATGGGCAACTGAAGGCGTAGTGACGATTCCATTTGCAAACCGTTTTACCTTAAGTTATCAGTCACATTTTTATGAATTTATTTTGCAAGACAGCCAAAAAGTGGTGCCATCTTGGCAACTGAAAATAGGCGATATCGTTAGTCCTGTGATTACTACAGGTTCAGGATTAATTCGTTATGTGATTGATGATGAATTAGAAGTCACCGACTTTTATCAGCAAGTGCCATGTTTTAAATTTTTAGGTCGAAAAATGACGGTTGATTTGGTCGGAGAAAAGCTCGACCACAATGCAGCAGTTAAAGTCCTTGCAGAGTTTAAACAAGTGGATTATTTACCAATTAGTATCTTGGGTATCGAACAATGTTCGGTTAAAAAACCGCATTATGTTTTACTCAGTGAAGGCAATGTAGACAAACAACCGTCTGCTCAAGCGCTAGATCGGTTACTAAAACATAATTTTCATTATGAATTGGCACGGGATTTGGGACAACTTGATGAACCAGAAGTGGTTCATGTGCAAGATGCATGGGATTACTACAAAACATTAGCCATGAATAATGGCATGATTGAAGGGAATATTAAGCCTGAACCACTTAAAAAAATGAAAACAAAAATAATTGAGTATTAATATGGATATCGATGTGTTAGATGCACCGTTCGACGAAACGGTGCTATATCATTCAAAGAACGAGACTAAGTTTGCGGTTCGAAACGCGACGGTAGAAGATGATGTGCAACTAATGAAAATTAGTGCAGAGACTATGCCAAGCAATGGCGTCACATTATCTTATGCGCGTCACCCCAGTTATTTTGATGCCAGCCACGCACAGTATAATCGTCCAGATTTAAAAGTGGTTGTCCCTGTGGAAGATCCATCTATCGTGATTGCGATGATGAATTTGGGATGGCGTTATTGTTATATCAATGGTCAGCCTGACCTGATGCGTTATGTCGCCGATTTAAGAATGAATCCAGCGTATCGTGGTGCTAAAGTCATGCGCTTATTGATGGACTATCTCCATGATGAAATACCACAAGACACGATTTTTGAAAGTGTGGTTTTAAACGACAATATTGTCGCTGCCAGTATTTTACATCATGAAAGATCTGGATTTCCGCTGCCATATTTTTATGATGAAATTCGAACCTTTACCGTTTCACAGGCAGTGAAACCAAAAACTTTCAATCAATATCAATTTAAAACCCTGACTGCTGAACGTGTAGATGAAGCGAATGATTTCATTTTAAAAATGAAAGACCATTATAATTTTTTACCTAGCTATGATTTTAATGCTTTGGTAGATGGTCAAAATCCATTTTGGGCATGCTTAAATCTAGATGACTTCTATTTGATTTACGATCAGCACAATCAGTTGGTTGGACTTTATGGCTTATGGAATCAAAAAAGTTTTAAACAAACTCGAGTGATCGATTATTCAAGGTCATTAAAGTTGATGAAACCTTTTTATAATGCCTATGCCAGTGTGCGTGGTGTGTTATCACTGCCACAAATTCAGGGAACTTTCGATTATTTAATGCTGCACAGTCCACTATGTCATCCTGAACATCTAGATGTATTTGCAAGTTTGATTTTTCATGCCAAGCAACAGACCAAGCGACGTGGCAAAGAAACCTATTGCATCACTTTGGCAGAGAAGGACCCACGTATAGGATGGATGAAAAATACAACCTCTCACGTGTTAAAAGCCAAGCACTATTTTCATAGTTTTAAAGGCAATCCATATGCAGCTTTTGATCGTAAACGAATAAGTTATTTTGAAGCTGGGCGTATATAGTTGAAGTGATAGCCATCAAAAAATCAATTAAAACTGCCAAATCAATCATTTAATATCATTCTAATTGTGTACTTATGTAACTGAGTTATTCAGTATACTGCGCAAAGAATAATCAGAATGAGAAAGACATGTCAAAATTGATATGGGGAATTGGCAGTTTAGCGGTGCTTTCAGCAGCTGTGGTGGGAGGAAATTTATATGCAGATAAATCTCTTGCCCAATTTTATACACAGAATAATTGGTCAGCAGCTGTACAAGATGTTGATGTGAAGTACAGCAATTATCAAATGGGTTTGATGGGGGGAACGGTCGATTGGGTATTAACCCTGAAAACAGACCCGTGTAAACCCAAAGAAGTGATCGTGTTGAAGGGTACCGATCAGATTCAACGTGGGTTGAAAGGTTATAACATCAACTCGAACTTTAAGATTGTTCAACAACAAAGTACGTCCGAATATGCCAAGCTTTTTGGCACCGACTTAACGGCAAAAACGTTGGTCAATTGGATTGGTCAAAGTAAAACAGATTTACAGATTCCTGCATTTAAAACGACTGCACAAGGTGCAACAGTACAAGCTGATGCCAGCCAATTGCAAATTCGGATCAGTAGTTTACCGGGGCAGGCCACTAAGGTCTCTGAGCTTTCAATCCATTTACCTGTGGTTCGGTTGAGTGAAGGTCCAATGCAAACCATGGTGCAAAATTTTTCGATGAAGACCAATCAAGGTCTAAATCAGAAAAATCTTGAAAATGGCTTTGTTGAAATCCAAGCGGGTTCTATTAAACGTTTAGATCAAAAGTTCTCAGGCGGCATGCGTGGTATGCAACTGCGTTGGGAGACCGAACTAAATAAACATGATGTGGACTTTGAAGGCTACTTAAAAGCTGATGAGATGGATTTCCCAGGATCACCGGTCACCAAAGATTTCGCACTGAATTTGGCATTGCATAAAGTTAATCTGGATAAAGTTCGTGCATTTAGTGAACTTTTGCATCAGGTGGAAAATTCATGCGATGCAGTGGGTGAATCAAGTGAAGAAATGACTCAAGCTTTCTTAGCTATCGCAAGCCAAGGTTTTGATTTTGAGTCTAAAGATAACTCGATCAGCATTGGTGGAGGTAAAGCTTCTGCAAATGTCGTGGGGAAAGTCATGCCGGGTCACCATGCTTCAATGGAGTCTTTTATTAAAATGGTGCCGAGCTTACTCGATTTTCAAGCAGACTTAAGTTTTGATAAAAATATGATGACTGCAATCATGAATAACTTTTTGCAATTACAGGGCAAAAGTTTGTCAGGACAGGAAGCTGAAGCCATGTTTGCTGGTTTTGAAACATCAGGGCAAGGCAAGCGCGATGGCAATAACATGGTCATGAGTATGCAATATAAGTTTGGTCAAAAGCTTTTTGGTCAAGCCATACAAAAAAAATAAGCAACCAGTAGTGAGTAGTTAAGTTTAAAAAATATAAAACCGTCATAGATTGGCGGTTTTGTATTTTTGGCTACAGAATTATGATTTTCAGTTTATCGGAACACAGCGGCCTAGCCATTGTTGAACAGTTGAAAAGTTGCTAGCGTCAATGGGCAACTAGCCAATGAAAACAACAATAGGAAAGACACCATGTCACACGATTATTTTTTTAGACGGAAACTTGTTCATTCATCCATGCCTAAATGTTCTTGGGTAAAACACAGTCTTGTTAGTAGCATTTTTTTAATCGCTGTTCAGTCTATAGCTTTTGCGGGTACTTCAATTTCAGATCAACGTTTGTCGAATGAAACGCAAGGTAAAAAACAGTTTAGTGAAGAAACCTTAGATATTATTGAGAGTGAAGCAGCTAAACCCAAAGAAGAGCAGCAGAAAAATTCAAATCATAAATCTAATCGTAATAATAAGATCATTCAAGAAACCCAGCTTGAAGGCTCAACCATGAGTGATTATTTGCTTCAAAAGAAAAGGGCAGCGGATCAGGTCGGGTTAATACAATCTCCAGAAGTTGCACCGATTAACCGTATTGTGCTGCAAGAGCGACATGAAAATATTCGAGTAACGTATCCAGATGGAGTCGTGGTTGAAATGAAGCACTGACGTGCTTCATTTCATAGATCAGGAATTTCTAAAGTCAAACCTTAGATTTGTGGATGAGTGATTTTCCATGCACGGTGAATTTTGGTATTACGTTTAAAATCTAGACCAATGGTTTCATTGCTGATTTCTTCAACGTCAAACATTGCCATGATTACATCATCCATCTCAAAACCACGGTAGTTGTTTGAGAAGTAAAGCGTACCGTCAGTGGTTAAACGGTTCATGGCACGTTTAAGCAAAGACATATGGTCGCGTTGGACATCAAACGTACCATAGAACTTTTTAGAGTTAGAGAATGTTGGTGGGTCAATAAAGATCAGGTCATATTGCTCGTGACCTTCTTTTAACCATTCAAAACAGTCGCTAGAGAAGAACTGATGTTGTTCATCTGCATGATCTACTGTCAAACCATTCAGTACAAAGTTCTCTTTAGACCAGTTTAGGTAGGTATTTGACAAATCGACACTGGTCGTACTTGCTGCACCGCCAAGCGCTGCATGTAAGCTCGCTGTAGAGGTATAGCTGTATAAGTTCAGGAAGTGTTTACCTTTGGCTTCTTTGGCAATCCGTAGACGCATTTGACGATGGTCAAGGAACAGACCTGTATCGAGGTAGTCTGTTAAGTTCACCAAAATCTTTGCTTTGCCTTCTTGAACGATAAAACGTTTAGACGCAGTACTTTGTTTGGTGTACTGATTTTTACCTTCTTGGCGGGCACGTGTTTTAATGAAAATCGCATCACGACCTAAGCCTGTCACTGCACGAATCGCTTGCAGTGCTAAGTTAAAGCGTTTTTTGGCTTTTTCAGGGTCAATTTTTTTCGGTGGTGCGTATTCTTGTACGTGTAAACGATCACCATATAAATCTACCGCGACATTAAAGTCTGGCAAATCGGCATCATATAAACGTAGGCAGAAAATATTTTCTTTAACTGCCCATTTTTTAAGATTCTGCATGTTTTTTTGCAGACGGTTAGTAAAGTCTTCTGCACCTTCAATTTTTTCAAATTGTTGAGGTTCCCAATGCTCGAGGAAAGGCTTTTGAACTGCCGCAGGTTTGACTGTACCAAAACGGACGTAAATTGGCAGCTTACCATTCATCAAACGCAAAATTTGCGGATCATTAAAGGCAAGGACATCGGCCTGTTCAACTTGTGCTGCAATAATCGCAGCAGGCTGGTTCGGGAAGTTCTTTTGTAATAGTGCCGATAAACCTAAATACAGAGCACGGTTAGAGGCTTTATCACCTAAACGCTCACCGTATGGCGGGTTGGTGACAACAAAGCTTTTCTTACCTGTTGCTTGGAAATCTGGCCAGTCTGCAAGTGTACGTTCTTCAATCTTAATTTGATCAAGTACAGATTCGAAACCTGCCGCGATAATATTTTGTTTGGTTGCTTTTACCGCTTCCCAGTCTGCATCAAATGCATAGAATTGTGGCAGAGGGTTTTCAAGTGCGGCTTTATGACGTTCAGCAGCTTCGCCTTTGATCGACATCCAAAGTTCATGGTCATGACCATTCCAACCATTAAAACCAAAACGACGAACAAGGCCTGGCGCGCGGTCAGTCAAAATCATTAAAGATTCAATGATAAATGTCCCTGAACCACACATTGGGTCCAAGATAATATCGGGTTGATGCTGTTTAAGTTTTGCTTTCTGTAAGATGGCAGCCGCTAAGTTTTCTTTAATCGGTGCATCTGTCATGTAGCGACGGTAGCCGCGTTTATGCAGAGAATCACCTGATAAATCTAAGCAATAAGTATGTTCAGTTTTGCCAGCTAATACATACAACGTAATTTCAGGTTGCTTAATGTCAATGCTAGGACGTTTGCCCACAGCTTCCATAAAGGAATCGACCACACCATCTTTGACACGTAAAGTTGCGAACTGAGAATTGACTTTAATGTCACGTTCGATGTGTAAACGAACAGCAAATGTACTTTGTGGTGCAAAAATAAGTGACCAGTCAAAGTTTATTGCACCTTCATAGAGCTCTTCCGCTACATCACGTGCATCATGCGTGAACTCTAATTCATGTGTATGAATCGGGGTGAGTACACGAGAAGCCAAACGTGACCACATGCAAATACGGTATGCATCTTCAAGTGTGCCTTTGAATACAAGACGACCCGGGAATTGTTCAATATTTTGAACACCTAAACCTTCAATTTCCTCGCGGAGTAAGGTTTCCAGTCCATCTGCACAGGTAACCCAATATGTAGAAAGACGCGGTTTCGAATTCATGTAAATTTCCAAAGGCAAAAAAGCAATCGCATATTTTAACGTATTTTCGTGGATTTGGGCGGACGATATTGCGCTGAAACGGGAGAAATATCGGTAGATTTGAATGACTTTATCAAATTTATTCTGTGTACATTGTGAGAAATATCACTTAATGGTACAAAAATTGCTATAACCCTGATCAAATTTCGATCTTTATAATATTGATATCATTAGGGGTATTTATGACAGGGCTGGCAATCAATAGTCAATCAAACGCATTTTCAATCGCCACTTTAATCTACGCGCGCTTACGTCGTGTGTCAGGACGGGTTATTGACGCATTATATGTGGTTGAAAATGTCGAATATGCACGCTTTGTTTCTAACTTGGCTTTGGCAACGGCTGATCCTGAATTATCTCGTTTGGTTGCGCGGCTTTACAGCGAGTTGAATTTGCATGAAGCTGCCGTTTCTGAAGCAGAGGAACTGACGGACAGTTCAGTACAGCCTGAAACGGCAGAAATTTTAATGAGCGAACCGACTGCGGAAGATATTTATAAAGCGCAGGTTGCACATCGTTATATCGGCGCATTGCGTTAATTCAATCCCGCTGTGAGCAGCAGCATAAATTTCCTGCTGCACGCAGCCTGACGTATCAACTCTCTTTCTTTATTTCACAAGTTATTTAACTGTGCAGAAGGCGGTTGTTCATAGCTGAACTTTATCTGTTTGAAAGTATTCAATTCAATCAAAAATAAGGACAGATAGAAGTCCTGTTTGAAGGCTTTTTGAAAGGGGAAAGGTGAAGTTTAATTTAAACCGTTTAATTTATCTAATTGAAATGATAGATAGGAATTTGAAAATTCATTTTGAATAACATCATGCGTTTGCATTGAACGTTGAAAACTTCAACTGCCATTTGCCAAGATTCTCTGTATAATGCGTTAACTTAACGATAAGGAATCTCTCATGCACTTGGCGGCATTGCATACACCGAGCCAGATTCAACTCAACCAAGATGGTAACTTAAAACATTTCCTCACCATCGAAGGCCTTTCTAAAGAAACTCTCACAAAAATATTGGACACTGCGCAGTCCTTTTTTAATGACCAAAATCAGCTGATTACCAATAACCTTTTAGAAGGTCGTACGGTGATGAACCTGTTTTTTGAAAATTCAACACGTACCCGAACCACTTTTGAAGCGGCAGCAAAACGTCTGTCTGCAAACGTATTGAACATTGATATTGCACGTTCAAGTACATCAAAAGGCGAGACACTGCGTGATACCTTGTGGAATTTAGAAGCGATGGCGACCGACATTTTTGTGGTTCGTCATTCATCGTCAGGCGCGCCGCACTTTATTGCCAAAGATGTTTGTCCACATGTGGCAATCATCAATGCAGGCGATGGCCGTCATGCGCATCCTACGCAAGCCATGTTGGATATGTTGACGATTCGCCGTGAAACCAAAAAGAATTTTGAAGATATTTCCATTGCCATTATTGGCGATATTAAGCATTCACGTGTTGCCCGCTCAGATGTCGCTGCATTGCAAACGTTGGGCTGTAAAGACATTCGTGTCATTGCGCCAAATACTTTGCTGCCTTACGGTTTTGATGATTATGGCGAAGGCATTCGTCTGTTCAACAATATGGAAGCCGGCATTCAAGACTGCGACGTGATTATTACTTTACGTATTCAAAATGAACGTATTGATTCTCCTGCGCTGTCATCTCAAGCCGAATTCTACAAAATGTACGGTTTGAATAAAGAGCGTTTGGCTTTGGCAAAACCTGACTGCATCGTGATGCATCCGGGACCAATGAACCGTGGTGTTGAAATTGACTCGAGTATTGCCGATGGTGCTCAGTCGGTGATTTTACATCAGGTGACCAACGGTATTGCGGTGCGTATGGCGGTACTGGCTTTGGCAATGCAAGGTCAGTTGCAAGAAAAAGGTTTAATTGAAGCGATTGCGGTTTAAGGGATAGTCATGAGTATTGTTAAAGTTGAAAATGTACGTGTCTTAGATCCAATCAATCAAACTGACAGCGTACAGACGGTTTATATTGAAAATGGCCGATTGGTTGCCGAAAGCAATGCCGCTGAAACCATTGATGGACAAGGCAAATGGCTAATGCCAAGTATGGTTGACCTTTGCGCGCGGTTGCGTGAACCGGGTCAACAGCAGCACGGCACTTTAAAGTCAGAAGGTAAGGCTGCGCGTGCGAATGGTATTTTGCATGTGTTTACCCCGCCTGACTCAAAACCGATTGTGCAGGACAATGGCGCATTGATTCATGGTCTGGTGGAAAAAGCCATGCTAGATGGCGGCATTTATCTGCAGGTGATTGGCGCGCAGACTCAAGGCTTGTTAGGCAAGCAGCCTGCGAATATGGCAGGTTTGAAAAAAGGCGGCTGTACAGCAGTATCAAATGCCAATGCGCCATTTATGGACGATGATGTGGTGATTCGTACCTTGGAATATGCAGCGGGTCTGAACATGACCGTTGTGTTCTATGCCGAAGAACCGCAAATTGCCAAAGATGGCTGTGTGCATGAAGGTTTTGTTGCATCTCGTCAAGGTTTGCCGATGATTCCTGCATTGGCGGAAACCGTAGCCATTGCAAAATACTTACTGATGATTGAAGCCACTAAAGTCCGTGCACACTTTGGTTTGTTGTCATCAGGTGCATCTGTTGAATTGATTAAACATGCCAAAGAGAAAGGCTTGCCGGTGACTTGCGATGTAGCCATGCACCAATTGCATTTAACGGATCAGTTGATTGACGGCTTTAATTCACTTGCACATGTGCGTCCGCCGCTGCGTTCTGAGCAAGATAAAGACTTGCTCCGCCAAGCGGTGAAAGACGGTGTAATTGACGCGATCTGTACACATCATGAGCCACTGAGCAGCTCTGCGAAAATGGCGCCTTTTGCTGAAACACAGCCTGGTTTTACCGCATTTGATACCTATGTACCTTTTGGTATTCAACTGATTCAAGAAGGTCTATTAAGCCCACTGGAATGGGTTGAGAAAGTCACACTCGCACCTGCTAAAGTAGCCAATATGCAACAACGTTGGGCAGATGAAGCGGGTTGGGTGCTTGTTGATCCAGAACTTGAGTGGACCATTAATAAAGACACGATTGTGTCAAATGGTAAGAACACACCATTAATTCAGCAAACGGTCAAAGGTAAAGTGTTGCAAGCTTTTTATGCCGTTTAAGCTGAAGCTCAACATGGAAATTTATTGAGTTTTACCATTTTGATTTACCATCTAAAAGTCAGCTTCGGCTGGCTTTTTTTAATATTGATTGAAAATAAAAGAAGAAATTAAAGCGTTGACAAGTCCGAACAAATTATTACATTTGATCAAAAAATAAGCATATAAACTGAAGTACACATGAAAATAATGACAACTGCATGGAGTACAAATATGAGTATAGATTTATTAGCGCTGATTAAGCAGCACGTCTCCTCGATTGTGCTGGACGGTGATACACAACACTTAACTGAAAAAAATTCAGCCATTAGCCAGTTTGTTCCAGTCCTGTTGAATATTTTTCGATCCAAACCTGAATTTATTGATGCGTTCCAAAAACAGTTAAATCCACGAATTAGTGATATTTTCTCGGCGAATCCCACATTAAAAGATCAATTTCTGCAACATCTTGGTGGCGGTGCTGCTCCAGCGTCAGAAATAGAGCAGACCTTGAATCATTCGATCGCCCCAACCATAGGGGCACTTGAAAATGAAGCGGGTTCATCTGATCCCGTCGCAATCACGCATTTACTTGATAATCATGCAGATAGCATTTTGGCGGCACTACCACAATGGGCAGTGCCTTTACTCGCAGGTTTAGGGGTAAACACTGCAGCTGGCCGTACATTACACCAAGCGCCTGTTGTTGAACCAACACCTGTTATCGTTGAAGAAAAACGCTCGAATTGGTTATTACCAATTATTGCGCTGCTTATATTATTGGGTCTGATCGCATTTTGGTTTAAGTCTTGTACTAATAAAGAAGAACCAACCACCTCTGCAACAACAGTTGCACAGCCTGCTGCATCTCAGCCAGCACATTTGCAATTTAGTACCGGTGCGGATGGGCAGTTAACCAACTGTCAAATTCAAACAGGTGATTCAAATTATCTTGAAATTTTGCAGCAACAAGTCAAACAGATCTTTAACTTTAATACGGGCTGTGGTGCTTCATCTGATGCCAGTTACCATACGCAATTTATTGATCAAGATACCATTCCAACGGTTCTGCAAAAACTTAAAGGTGTGCCAAATACCACTTTAACCTGGACAGAAAATCAGTTATCAATTTTGTCGCAAAATCCTGCTGATGCTCAAAACCTTGCCAATCAAATTAAGCCTTTAGCAAAAAATATGACGGTATTGGTTCAAGAAGGTGTGAGTGAACAAACTGCTGTAGATAACAGTATTACCGATGCACAAAAAGCACTAGCGAGCATTAACCCTGAACAAGTTCGTGCCCTAGATGTTGCGACTGCGCTGAATTTACAAATTATTAATTTTGCGACAGGTTCATCTGATATTCCTGATGTGAATAAATCGATTTTAGATCAGGCGGCAGCGTTAATGCAGCGTGCAACACAGGTACATCTGACTGTACAAGGTCATACCGATGCTGTGGGTAATGCAGAAGCGAATAAAACTTTATCGCAAGAGCGTGCGCAATCTGTGGTGGATTATTTGGTGTCGAAAGGCGTTGATCCTGCACAGCTTCAAGCGGTGGGCTATGGTCAAGAAAAACCCGTAGCGGATAACAGCACCAAAGAAGGTCAATTCAAAAACCGTCGTATTGAGTTTGAAGTTTTAAATACGGAGAATGGCAAAGTACGAGATGTCACCAGTGAAGGTGTGACTGAAAAGACCAATTAAAACCATACTAAATTAAATGAGATGTAAAAAATCCCTGCACATGCGGGGATTTTTCTCGTCAAAGCGCTGTAATTTTGAGTAAAATACGCGCGAAGAATAAAATCATAATGGTACTTATACAATGAAAAAAATAGTCATCACGAGCCTCATGTTGTCTGCGGCATTGATATCCGGCTGTGATAATTTTAAAAATAAAAAAGATGCTGAAGCCAAAACGGAAGCGCCTGCTTTGGAAGATTGGAGTTGTACTGCACAAGCCAATATCGACCAATTGCAAGATCACTTAAAAAACGAATATCTCAAAGAATTAAACAAAGAAATACGTCAGTCCGATTATGAAGCCGATCAGCAACTCATGGATCTGATTGTAAAAAATCTAAAATTTAAAATTCAAAATGTCACGACTTTAACTGAAGACCCGAATAAAGCCAAAACATTGGAATGTAGCAGTCAACTGTTGGTGGTTTTCCCGAAAGGATTACAAAAGCGTGCTGAAAACGCCTTTGCTGAACGACCATGTGACGAAGGCTGTGAAGAACGTGGTAATTATACTTTGAATGATTCACTCGAAGATGGTGAGTCAGGCTTAAGCATGGACAATGATCAGCTTAAAGGGAACTTTAGCTATAGCATCACTAAAACGGACAAAGATGGTTTGAGCCTAAGTGTACCGAGTCAAAATGACGTAATTGATAGCGTTGTCACAGTGACACGTCATGCGGTGCTATATGCGGCATATAGTGCTCAAAATAAGCGAGACGAAGAATCCTATCAGCAAGGGATGGAGAGTCAATCTCAACAAATGAGCCTTGCACAAAAGGCGATGGATATTCGTAAGAAAGAGCTAGATCAGGATAATGGCAAAGTGGTGGACCGTCTCAATCAGACTTGGGATCGTTTTAGTGATGAACAAAAGGCGCAGTTACAGCAAGATCAAGCAGACTGGTTTGAAAAGCGTGATATCGACTGTAAAGTGCTTGCACAAAAAAGTGTTTATTCATTAAATGAAAGTGAAAAAGAGACTTATCAAAAGCATTCGCAATACTGGGATGAGGCGATGAGTACGCAAAACCAAGAGTTGCAATATACCAAATGCTTTAATCAAAAAACTACAGAACGAATTGTGTATTTAAACAACGTTTTTAATTGATCTAAAAGAAGAAAAGCCCTCAATTGAGGGCTTTTCTTTGAATCTTAGTTTACTGCTTGATGATCAAAACAGGAATTGGGCACTGCGTTAAAATATTTTGTGCTACGCTGCCCAGCATGGCTTTTTTCAAACCTGTGCGTCCATGCGAACCCATGATGATTAAATCTGCAGAGATTTCATCAGCCACTTGTAAAATCCCTTCAGTTGGCGATACACCATGAATCAAACGAGTTTTAACTTCGATACCATCACGTACAAAGGTTTGTTTGATATCTTCTAAACGCAGCTGAGCACTTTTTTCAGCTTGCATAAAATATTCAGTGATTGCAGGTGCCACAGCATAGAAATCGACACCAACGAATGGATCAACAGCAACAACACTGACAATGGTCACTTGTGCATTTTGACTTTTAGCCAAGCTGAGGGCATGTTCAACAGCAGAATATGAAATTGGAGATTCATCCACAGGGACTAAAATTTGTTGATATTGACTCATATCTGCTTCCTTAATATTTTAAATGTTATCAATCTAATCTTGCTCTATTCACGATATTGTATGAATTAGACAAAAGGGTAAGCTTATTAGTGAAGGGTGTGCTGAATACAAAAAAGCCCACATCATGTGGGCTTAGTCATCTTAAGCTTTTACAACCAACACGGGTAATTCAGTATTGCTGAGTACATCTTGTGCGAAACTACCGAGTAGCATTTTCTTAAATCCTTTGCGACCATGTGAACCCATCACGATCAAATCGGCTTTCACTTCATTGGCTGCTTCTACTACACCTTCAGCAGAAACTTGGCCTTTAATAATCTTACTTTGTGCTTCTACACCCACTTCAGTTGTAATTTGCACAGCTTCTTTTAATGCAGATTCTGCATTTGCGTAAGCTTGTACGAAATATTCTTTCATGATTGATGAAGAATAATAGAAGTCTGCATCGGTAAATGGGTCTTCAGCAACAAGGCTGATTAAAGTGAGTTGGCTGTTAAACGCCTTGGCAATAATTGCAGCTTTTTTAACTGCAGAAAACGAGATTTCTGAACCATCGACAGGTACTAAAATGTTTTGATATGACATGGAACAATCTCCTGTAATTTTGCTTTTAAACCCTATAGATTATTGATAACACATTGTCGTGAATGGTTCAATTTATTAATCTAAAAAATATTGTAAATTCATAAAATTACATAAATTAATGTCGATAAGTCGTCAAATAAATCTGAGCGAAAAACTCGGACTTTGCTCAAAAAATATTAAAATAAAATCGACCAATTTTCTCGGATTTTGAGCTTAAAAGATCAATTTGAACTTTATGAAAATAAGCCTAAACTATATACAGTTTTAAATCTAAGATTTATAACAGAATTGATGTGATTGGATAGTTTGATATGTCATATAAAGCAGGGTTGGTTGTACTCAGCATGTGTTCAGTGTTGCATTTGTCTGGTTGTCAAAACACGCAAAGCAGTACCAAAGTGATTGCAGGCGCATTTAACTTATCGACACAAGTTCAAAAGACCTTCATCAACCTACATGCTCCTGACAATGTTATTGTGCAGTCAAATATTCAATATCTACAAAATCCAAATTTAAACTTGGATATCTATCAACCTGAAACAAGTATGGCGATTGCACCAAGAGCAACGATTGTTTGGATCCACGGTGGCGGTTGGGTCTCAGGTTCAAAAGAGCATGCAGGTGGATATTTTAAACGGCTCGCAGCCCAAGGTTATAATGTGGTTTCTGTTCAATATCAGTTTGCACCTGAAGCCATTTATCCCACACAGCTCAACCAAATAGATGCAGCACTGACGTTTTTGAATCTACATGCGGCACAATATGGCATTGATTCGCAAAATATGTATTTGGCAGGGGATTCTGCAGGTGCAAATATGGCTAGTCATTATGCAACTTTGGTTACAAATCCAGATTTTGCGCAAGCGTCAAAGATTCAACCTGTATTAAAGCCTTCACAGCTTAAAGGGCTGATTTTACATTGTGGTATTTATGATTTAAACAGCTTTGTAAATACTGCACCCGACGAGATTGGACTGATCGAGTGGGCCGTCTATAACTTGGTTCAGGCGTATACCGGAGACAAAAAAGATGATGCCGAGTTTTTAACGCGTATTTCAACGGCCTCAAATATTAATGCAAATTATCCGCCAGTATTTATCAGCGGTGGCAATAAAGATTTTTTAACCAAAACGCAATCTGAGCCTTTTGTAGAAAAATTGAAGGCAAATAATGTACCTGTGACGGCGGTATTTTATCCAGATTCGAAAGAATATTTGGTACATGAATATCAATTTATGATGAGTAAAAAGGCTAGCCAGCAGACCTTTGATCGCACTTTAGAATTTTTGCAACAACACGTACAGTCCGTTAAAAATTAAAAATAGGCTTAAAATGCTTGCAGAATAATCTCTAACTTAATAACATACCTACCAGTTGGTATGTTTATTTTGGAATGATTAATGAATTCGGTAACATTGGCCTATGGCTTACTGTCATTGGCGATTATCTCAGAAGTAATTGGTTCGATATTTTTGGTGAAGTCAGAAGGGTTTACCAAACTTGCGCCTTCATTGGCTGTCGCAGTTTTATTCTGTTTGGCATTTTATTTATTGTCTCAGGTGATTAAAGTCATACCACTTGGTATTGCTTATGCCATTTGGGCGGGTGTTGGTATTGTTTTAACTGCACTAATTGGCTACTTTATCTTTCGTCAAAGTTTAGACCTCCCAGCCATGTTAGGGATAGGCCTGATTGTTTCAGGTGTGGTCGTAATTAACCTGTTTTCAACTTCTGCTGGACACTAGTATGGATAATCCGCATCAGCGCAAGAAAGAACCTCAACTGATACGCCAAAGTATTTTGCAGCATGCAATCCGTCTTGCTGCAGATAAAGGTGTCAACGGGGTGTCGATTCAAGCCGTTGCGGATTTAGTTGGGGTCACAAAAGGTGGTGTATTTCATCATTTCTCAAATAAGCAAAAGCTCTTAGAGTCCATGATCGTCATGCTTTTAGCTCAATTAGACGAGGTTGTTGACCGATTGATTGACGAAGACCCTGAGCCATACGGTCGTTTTACCCGAGCCTATATTGAAATTACCTTAGAAAAACAAATCATGGGTTTGCAACAGTCATGGTCCGCGATTTCGATGACCATGCTGACCGATAAAACTTTTAATGAATATTGGATTGAATGGATGAACTCACGTTTAGAGCGACATCATCAGACCGATTCAGATATAGAACTCAAAATTGTTCGTTATGCAGCCGATGGTATTTGGCTCACCGCTTTTACAGAAGTGGAAGACGAAAGCGAAACCGAATTATTAAAACAAGAACTTATCGCCCGAACGTATCGAGCGAAATAGATTAAATAACTGATGTTACACACGTAAAAGTAATTACGCATTTTTAAAATGATTTTTAAGTCTATTCGACGGAGGCTTACATCTAGGGATTAAATAAAGGGATTAGCCTTCGGTTGGAGGTGCTTTTGTTTAGGTAAAATGAGAAGCGTGCTTCGTAAGGAAGCCATCTTGCGGAGCATTGCTCCTCACCGCAAAACTTGTTCACTAGTGTCTAATTATTCAAAGTATCGCAAAAACATTTTTGATTAGAAATAGTCCTATCTCAAACACTTGCGGATGACGTTACCGCGTATCATTCTTTTATTTGAAGCAAATTATTTAACCGAGGGCTTAATTTCTTTTATATTTGAAAATAGTATGTACGACTAAACCAAAGACCAACCCCCAAAACGCGGAACCAATACCAAAAAATTGTACGCCCGATGCACTAAATAAGAAGGTGAGTAGAGCAGCGTCACGTTCACTCGCTTCTTGGAAAGCAATGACGATGTTGTGTCCAATGGTGCCTAGTAGGGCAATTCCTGCTAAAGCGGTAATAAATACCAATGGAAAAGCAGTTAAGAAACTCACCAAAGTGGCTGCAAACAGGCCCATCAAAATATAAAAGAAGCCACAAGTCATACCTGCGATATAGCGCTTTTTCTCATCGGGGTGGGCTTGGTCATCTAGACTGATGGCCGCACTAATCGCAGCAATATTGACACTAAAACATCCAAATGGCGCGAGTAGCGTTTGGGCTGTACCAGTCCAACCAATCAGTTGATTGACGTGGGGTTGATAACCATAACTTTTAATCATGGCTAAACCCGGTAAATACTGAGAGGCCATATTGATTACAAAGAGTGGTAACGCCAAACCCAGTATTGCTGAGATCGAAAATTCAGGTGTGACCCAAACCGGCTGTGCGAGTTCTAAATTAAGCGCCGGTAATTGAAAGCCAAGTAATAATGGACAAAGCATGATGCCAATGATCACCGTAATGACAATGCTATAACGTGGTAACAGTCGTTTACTGAGGACGTAAGCCGCGAGTAAACCAAGAACGAATGCCCATTCATTTTGTAAACTGACAAATAGCTCAATACCAAATTTAAGGAGTACACCCGCCAACATTGCACTAGTTAGACATTGCGGGATATAGCGCAATATTTTTTCAAAAATGCCTAAAAATCCAAGTATTGCTGTCAATAAGCCACAGACCAAGAAAGCACCTAGGGCGGCATTCATGCTGTAACCATTTGCAGTCGCTAAAATCAGTGCCAGTCCTGCAGTGGACCATGAAGTCGCAACGGGATATTTAAATTTCCAAGACAGAATCAGCCCGCTTAAGCCGATACCCAAACCTAGAGCCCAAAACCAAGAGGTGATTTCTGCAGTGTTGGCACCGAGCAATTGTGCGGATTGGATCACCAAAACAGCCGAGACACTGATCCCGACTAAGAATGTAATAAAACCTGCAAAAGCGGCTGGAATGGAAAAGTCTTGGAGTAGTTTTTGCATAATGATCGAGCTATGAGTATTGTTGGCGCAGATTTAAGATGACATTTTTCAGGATGATACGCTCAAGTCCTGTACAGTAAAAGTGCTCATCGAGATATTATGGAAATACTTTATTTATTCACAAACGACACTTTAACAAAAGGCACTTTAATAGAACGAATCGACAACCCACATTGAGGATGTTTTATCCATTCAAAACTTTAAAGGGATATGGAATTTCCTAAGAAAAAACAGTACTACTTTGCCCATGTCAGTTACATGGTAGATGTCGCAAGCTTTAGACCGAATCCACAAAATAGAAGACCAACCGCTGTCACGCAGCATGCCGTAAATTTATAACGATGGCTAAAATAGGTAGCCAGTTTTGCACCCGAAAAGATCAAAATCGTTAAATAGCTCATACTGATAATTTGCAGCACGATCGCGAGTGCGGTAAATGTAATCGCAGGATATGGATATGCAGGATCGACGAATTGTACAAAGAACGATAAGTAAAAAAGAATGGCTTTAGGGTTTAAAATACTGATGGTTAATGCAGTCTTAAACGGTTTCAGTTCGCTCAAACTCAGTTGTTTGGTGTCGAGTTGTTCTGGCGTTTGAACGGCATTCCAAGTTTGGTAGGCAGCCTTGAAAAGTTTGATACCTAAATAACTTAAATACAGCGCACCCACAATTTTTAATAATAAGAATAACCAAGGGAAGGCATGAAGTAAGGATGCAGCGCCGAGAGCAGTGAGTAAGATTAAGATCAAATCGCCAGTATAAACGCCAAAAGCACCTAAATAGCCGACCTTAATGCCATAGCGAGAAGCAACAGACATGACATAAAGTGAATTTGGCCCGGGTAAAATCACAATTAATATCGTACCAATAATAAAGGTCGTTAAGTCTGTGATTCCAAACACTGAAGACACTCAAATAAAAAACCGAAGCTGTAGTATACAACTTCGGTTCTAGAGGAAACTGAAAATTTCTAATTTAAGCTTTTATTTCAGCATCTAAGCCAAAAGTTTGACGCAGTAAGCTACTTAATTGCTCACGAGCTTTAATAAAACCATCAATACCGCCTTGTAATAGTTGGAAAGACATTAAGTCTTTTTCAACTTCAGCTTTGAAAGTTTGCTTGTCGAGCACTTGTATGTCGTGTTGACAGTGTGCATGCGCATGATGATTAGACAATTGCACTTCAACGGTACGCTGATCTTTTTCCAATTCTGCCAATAAATTCGGTGAAACCGTCAATAAATCACAACCTGCTAAACCAAGCACTTGATCAATACTACGGAAGCTAGCACCCATAATTTCAGTTTTGATGTCATGTTGTTTGTAGTAGTGGTAAATCTGCTTCACTGATAACACGCCCGGATCTTTCTCAATCGGGTAGCTATCCACATTTTCAGCTTTTTTGTACCAATCTAAAATACGACCAACAAATGGCGAAATCAGCGTGACTTGAGCATCTGCACAGGCTTGAGCTTGATGTAAGCCAAACAATAGCGTCAGATTACAGTGAATGCCTTCGGCTTCAAGGGCTTTAGCGGCTTGAATGCCTTCCCATGTTGAGGCAATTTTAATTAAGATACGGTTTTGATCGATACCATACTGTGCATATAAAGCCAGTAACTCTTTGGCTTTTGCAATGGTGGCATCGGTATCATAAGACAAGGCTGCATCGACTTCTGTAGATACACGTCCTTCGATCAATTTTAAAATTTCTACACCAAATTTGACCGTAAGAATATCGATGGTGCGCTCAACCAGCTCATCGTTTTGATAACCTTCTTTACGCGCTTGTTCAAAAGCACTTTCAATCAGTTCTTTATTTTCAGGTTGATTTGCCGCTGCTGTAATTAAAGATGGATTTGTGGTCGCATCCAATGGACGGAATGTATTAATCGCAGCTAAATCACTGCTGTCAGCAACAATCGTTGTTAGGCTTTTTAATTGGTTTAACGCATTTTGAGTCATTTGAAATCTAGTTCTTAATGTTCTTGGTGTACATACTTTTATAACACAATCTGTTTAGAACCCAACCAAAAACCGCCCAATTAGGCGGTCTAAATCGTAGTTTTTCGTGAATTTCGGATGTGATTAATCAAAAAATGAGCAGCCGAGCCGAGAGGTTTTTCACGGTTCCAGACCAAGTCGACGAAATATTCAAATTTGGGTGTGAAATCTTGAAAGCTTAAGATTTTGAGTTGATCTTTGAGTGTCGGATTTTCATTAAACATCTCTAATGGAAGCACACCCCAACCCAGACCTTGAATAATCATCGAACAGGCAGAGTGGTGGTTATCTGTACGCCAACTGTGTTTGGAAAATAACAACTCTGGTTTGATACTTTTATCACGACTTGCAACCACGATTTGCCGACTTTGCAAAATTTGCTCAAAACTGACTTGCTTAAATTTCGACAGGCCATGTTTTGTCGCAGCAACAGGAACCAATGCTTCACGTTTCAATTCGACAAATTGTTCATAACTCTCAAGCTGTTCACGTTCAAACATTAGAGCAAGCTGTGCTTGACCTAGTAATAACATCTTTTGGGCATCTTCTTGAGGCGCAGAAAAAATATTGATTTGCAAAGATGGAAAATGAGTTTCTAGCAAAGAGATATAGTCGGTCCACTGCGTATGAAGCAGTTCTGATACCACCACGATATTCAGTGAAGACTCTAAACCATGACTCAGCGCAATCGCATGCTGTTTCCACTGATTGATTTCTATCAATAATTGTTCAGTTTTTTCATACAGGTTAAGCGCTTGAGCGGTGGGCACAGGCTCACGACCAACGCGCTCAAACAGTTTAAGGTTGAGATCAATTTCGAAATTTGCAATGGACATGCTGACCGCCGAAGGCACTTTGCCGAGTTGCCTGGCAGCTGCGGAAAATGATCCTGTTTCCATGACTGTTTTAAAAATCATCAGTTGTTCTTGATTAATATTCATGTGCATACATAAAAAAATAAAGGAATACAACCTTTCAATAATATTGAAAGAACCTAACTCGATTAATCAATAATATAAAAATAAAATAAGTTTTTTACAAATGATAGAGTGTTTCAAAATGACGATTTCCAAGAGAAGGATTATTCATGCGCTAAGCTATGAGATCATCCTATTGGTGATCATTGCTATTGCGTTAAGTTTTATTTTTAAAGTTCCGATGGAGGTGACAGGTACGCTCGGTATTGCAATGGCGGTCACTTCTGTGATTTGGAACATGATTTTTAATCATTATTTTGAAAAATTTGAAGCAAAAAGAAAGTTAAAAAGAACCTTTGGTGTACGTGTTTTACATGCGATTGGATTTGAGGGCGGCTTAATGCTTGCAACCATCCCAATGGTGGCTTATGCCATGCATATGACCTTATGGCAGGCGATTTTGCTCGATTTTAGTATGACCATGTGCATTTTAGTCTACACATTTATTTTCCAATGGTGCTATGACCAGATCGAGGCGCACTTGGGCTACCAACCACAATATCGTTAAATTTCAATAAGAAAATCACATTGGCCTGTACTGATAAATACAGGCCTTTTTTGCATCAAAATAGTGCAATATTTAACAAATAATAATATATAAAAACATAAACTAACTATAAAAAGTTAGAATAATTACATAACTTTTAAATATAAGAACAAAGAATGTTTTTATATATTAATTAAAAAAATATGAAAAACAAGGAGTTAGCATATGAAATTGATAAAAATTGTCACACCTGTTGTTTTACTTGGGCTTACACAATTTACATTTGCAGATGGTAACTTTAAGCGCTTTTCTGTATCTGCAGGTTGGTTACACGTGATGCCGCAAGGAAAGGCGAATCCTTTTAACATTAATACTTCTGTGGCAAATGGGACACAGGCCAAAGTTGGAAGCATTAGTGAAGAGGGTTTTTTACAAGCAATTGACCCAAATGCAACGATTCAAGACGGTGATAACACAGTAAATTTAAAGGAGACTTTAGGAACATTATTAGAAGATAGTTTTATTAATGGACTCATGACAGATGGCAAAGGCAATATCAAACCAGATATTGCAGGGACATCGACATTATATGGATTGGAAAATTGGTCAGCAGGAGGCACTGGTCTAGAAGCAGAGGATGTTGATACTTTAGGTTTGATGGTCAATTATTATATCAATGACAACGTATCCTTACAGATGATTGGCGGTATTCCTCCCAAAGTGGATATTCAAGGGAAAGGGATGATTACGGCACCTTTATCTGGCAATGCAATGCCGGGAGGTCTTGCTGGTTTGCTGTTTCCGGACGGTTTACCTTTGGATTATGATGTACCAATTACCAATCTGGATGCTTATAGTAAAGCAGCAACAGCGCGTGCTTGGACGCCAGCATTTCAAGCTCAGTATCAATTTGGAAAATCGGGCGTGAATAAATTCAGACCTTATGTAGGTGCAGGGATTATGTATGCGTATTTTAATGATATTGAACTCAATAAAGGTATTGAATCTGACTTAATTGCTGCAGGGCATATGATTCAAAATATTAAGGATAATCTTGCAGGTGCTGCATTAGACGGTAAAGAATCATCAGGTAAAATGGTGGTCGATGTCGATGCGGATGATGCGATTGCTCCAATTGTCACACTCGGTTTTACCTATGACTTCACCCCAAATTGGTTTACAGCAGCTTCAGTGTCTTATGCAAAGTTAAATAATAAGACCAAGATCGATGTGATTAACCAAACGACCGGTGAACAGTTAATTCATGCAACGACAAAGATCGATATTGATCCCATCATTACTTATTTAGGTGTCGGTTATCGTTTCTAAAAATTATGAAATCTCTGAAATAAAAAACCGCTCATAAGAGCGGTTTTTTGCTTTAAAGCATAAAGGATTATTTTTCAATAATCGCTGTTACGCCTTGACCACCCGCAGCACAGATCGATACAAGTACACGGCCTGAACCTTTTTGGTTCAATAGTTTTGCAGCAGTTGCGATAATACGACCGCCAGTTGCAGCAAATGGGTGACCTGCAGCAAGAGATGAACCTTTCACGTTCAATTTAGAACGATCAATTGAACCCAATGGTGCATCTAAGCCTAAACGTTCTTTACAGAATTTAGGATCTTCCCATGCTTTCAGTGTAGACAATACTTGAGATGCAAATGCTTCATGAATTTCATAGTAATCGAAATCTTGTAGCGTAATACCTGCACGTTCAAGCATACGAGGCACTGCATAAGCAGGCGCCATCAATAAGCCTTCTTTTTTCTCGACAAAGTCAACCGCCGCTGTTTCTTGGAAAGTTAAATAAGCAAGAACTTCGTGACCGTTTGCTTTTGCCCATTCTTCAGAGGCAAGAAGGACACATGACGCACCATCAGTTAGTGGAGTCGAGTTACCCGCAGTCATCGTACGTGCATCGCCTTTACCAAACGCTGGTTTTAACTTCGCAAGTTTTTCTACAGAAGAGTCTGCACGTAAGTTGTTGTCACGTTCTAAACCTAGGAATGGCGTAATAAGGTCATCGAAGAAACCTTCTTCATATGCAGCTGCCATTTTTTGATGTGAAGATGCAGCAAGTTCATCTTGCGCTTCACGAGAGATACCCCATTCAAGTGTCGTAATTGCTTGATGGTCACCCATAGAAAGACCTGTACGTGGTTCACCGTTCTTCGGTGCATCCATCAAATCTTTAACATTAATTTTAGTTAATGCTTTCAGGCGGTCTTTACCCGTTTTAGCAATGTTCAACTCAAGTAAAGCTTTACGTAGGCCATCACCAAAAGCGATCGGTGCATCAGAGGTTGTATCTACACCGCCAGCAACACCCACTTCGATTTGACCCAAAGCAATTTTATTAGCAACTAAGAAAGCAGCTTGTAAACCCGTACCACATGCTTGTTGAATATCGTAAGCAGGTGTTTCAGGAGCAAGTTCGGTATTGAGTACACACTCACGGGTCATGTTAAAGTCACGACTATGTTTTAACACGGCACCAGCAACAACTTCACCAAGGCGTTGACCTTGAAGATTGAAACGTTCAACAAGACCATTTAATGCAGCGGTGAACATATCGCTGTTTGATGCAGTGAAGTAAGCGCCGTTAGAACGAGCGAAAGGAATACGATTACCACCGATAATAGCAACGCGGCGAACTGTGTTTTGACTCATGGTATTATCCTGTTGAACAGACGTTTGAGTTGTTGATTTTGAAGCTGTTTTAGGGTTTGAAGCGGGTGTCTTAGTACGTGTAGATGCACGACGAGGACGGCTTATTTTAGCGGCATCACTTGTAGACTTGGTTGCTGTGCCCGTACTTTTAGCGGTACGTGGCGTACTCTTTGATGTATTTGACACAGTTTCCGTAGTCGGACTTTCGACTGCTGGATTTTCTTGAGTTGTTTTGCTCATAAGGCTTTTCCAAGCATGTTGATGATCTTCTTGACGGCTACATTAGCATATTCAACAAAGGGGTAAATTGACTAAAATGACATTCGCTAAAGCATTCAGGTCAAGCCATCTGCGGTTTAACTCAAGTATGATTCCATGGAAACTGATGGAACTATTGAAATATAAGTATCTGACATCATCTTGAAGTTAAAGGGATATCTTCAGATCCATCAAAAATTAATCTGTATGAGAGATAATAAACATGACTGATCAATACCAAACATTTGCAAAATCTCCTATTGGTAAATTTGTCATCAAAAATTTAGGTTTACCATCACCGACTTTTTTAGAGCGTTTTGAGTCTGCAACACCTGTAGTTAAAGGTGCGGTTTTATTCGGTGCAGCGCCTGCTTCAACATTATCTGGTGCTATTGCACAAGTCTTGGCAAATATTCATGCCAATAGCTATGCAGGCAATAATGCTGAATTACAACAAGCTGCGGCAAAATCAGGTCTAAACTTAAGCGCATTCAACGAAGGCGATAAAGAGTCTAAGTTTAAAGTTGTGGTGTTTGATGCTTCAGGTATTCAAAACTCAGAACAATTGCATGCCTTATATGCCTTTTTTAACCCAATCGCACGTCAAATTCAGGCGTCTGGTCGCGTTGTCGTTGTTGGTACAACACCAGAGACTGCGAAAACTGTGAAACAAGCCATTGCACAACGTGCATTAGAAGGTTTTGTAAAATCAGTGGGTAAAGAGTTTAAGAAAGGGATTGCAGCACAATTAGTTTATGTGGACGAAGGTGCTGAAGCAAACTTAGAATCTGCATTACGTTTTGTGATTTCACCACGTTCAGCTTATGTATCGGGTCAGGTGATTCGTGTTTCGAAAGCAGATGTTGTGGATGTTGACTGGAATAAACCGCTTGCAGGCAAAACAGCTGTAGTAACAGGTGCAAGCCGTGGTATTGGTGAAGCAATTGCACATGTATTGTCACGTGATGGCGCGCATGTCATTTGTTTAGACGTTCCACAGCAGCAAGCAGACCTTGACCGTGTTGCAGGTGAAATTGGCGGTTCTACGCTAGCGATTGATATTACTGCAAGCGATGCCGGTGAAAAAATTAAAGCGGCTGCAGCTGCTCAAGGTGGTTTGGATATCATCGTGCACAACGCAGGGATTACCCGTGACAAAACTTTGGCCAATATGAAGCCTGAGCTTTGGGATTTGGTGATTAACATTAACTTGTCTGCGATTGAGCGTGTAAATGATTACCTTCTTGAAAATGATGGCTTCAATACAAATGGTCGTATTGTTTGCGTATCTTCTATTTCAGGTATTGCAGGTAACTTAGGTCAAACCAACTATGCTGCTTCTAAAGCAGGTGTAATTGGTGTGGTTAAATTTACTGCTCCATTATTGAAAAATGGTGTAACCATTAATGCGGTTGCTCCAGGCTTTATTGAAACGCAAATGACTGCTGCGATTCCATTTGCAATCCGTGAAGCAGGTCGTCGCATGAACTCGATGAGTCAAGGCGGTTTACCTGTAGATGTTGCAGAAACGATTGCGATGTTTGCTTCAACTGCGTCGACTGGCTTGAACGGTAACGTGGTACGTGTGTGTGGTCAAAGCTTGTTAGGGGCTTAATAATTTCCTCTTAAAATTCCCTCTCCTTTAAGGATATGGTTAGGGAGAGGTAAATAATTGCTATAAATGGAATGGGGCTAGCCCTCATTCCAGCCTTCTCCTCGAGCCATATATGGCGCAAGAGAAGATGCTTTTAAAACATTGAAATAAAAACTTCCAAAGGTTTAGTATGAATACTCGCCATTTTAGTCAACTTCCAAAACCTTATTTAGCCTATCCAAAAGTGATTCAAGGCTTGATTTTTAAAAAGCCTAAAGCTGAAAAAGTGCTGCCGCAAGTTGAATATGTGGTGGATTCATTTAAGGTCGATCAAAAACATTTAAAAGCCTATAACGAAGTGTGTGGCTTTAAAAACAATGGTTATATCCCAGCGATTTATTTGGCTGTGCTTTCTCAAAGTTTGCAAATGCATATGATGACCACGGAAGCTTTTCCATTTGCGATCTTAGGTTTGGTACATATTCGTAACCAAGTGAAGCAATATCGCAAAGTTGGTGTAAATGAAACACTGTCATTGTCATGCAAATTTGGTGAATTACAGCCACATGATAAAGGCGTGCAATTTGACTTTATTACCACTGCAAAAGTGGGCGATGAAGTGGTTGTAGAATCATTAACCACGTATTTAGCACGTCAAAAAACCGAGAACAAAGCTGCGGCAAAATCTACCGAAACAAAGTCAGCTGAGTTGCAAGTTCAAGCTGAATGGAATGTTTCTGAAAATACCGGTCGCCGTTATGCGTTGACTTCTGGTGACTTTAACTTGATTCATATTCATGCTGTAACCGCTAAAGCGTTTGGTTTTAAACAAGCCATTGCACATGGTATGTGGAGTAAAGCCAAAGCTTTGTCGAGCTTAACTTTGCCAGATGCGTATGAAGCAGATGTATGGTTTAAACTGCCGATGTATCTCCCATCACAAGTTGAGTTCCTAACTGCGCAAACAGGTAAAGATACAGAGTTTGCCATTCGAAATAGTAAGAACAAAAAGCCGCATGTAGCGGGAAGTGTAAAGGCACTTTAAGACTTAAGCCTAAATCGATATCGGTTTAGGCTTTTTTGTTTTAATCTCAAGCGATCCATATTCAAAGGAATGATGATGCAGGCGCTCAAAGAATATCTATTTGCACAAAAGAATAATTATCAAGGTACAGTCGACGAGGCGTTTCAGGATTTGGCGGTGCAATTTAGCCGGATGCAGGATGCTCGAACCCACTTAGGCGGAGCTGCCTTAGTGGTGTATTTTAAAGGTCAAAAAGTTGTGGATATTTGGACCGGTAAAAAATCAGCCGAAGAAGCTTGGAAGTCCAATACCCCCTCGGTCTGTTATTCCACGGGTAAAGGCGTACTTGCAACGCTAGCACATATTTTAGTGAGCGAAGGCTTTCTTGATTACGATACTCCCGTTGCAACATATTGGCCGGAGTTTGCTCAAAATGGTAAGTCGGATATCACATTAAGGCACATACTGAGTCATCAAAGTGGTTTATACGATATCCGTAATATCATTGAAACAGCATCCGAAATGGCAGATTGGCCGCATATGCTCAACGTCATTGAACAAGCTAAACCACGTTTTGGGCCGACAACTGATGCGGCATATCAACCGTTAACCTTCGGCTGGCAAGTAGGTGGTGTACTTGAAAAGGCCACAGGTCGACCGCTTACTGAACTGATGCAACACTATTTGGTTGAGCCTTTAGCATTGGATCATGCTTTTTTTGGCGTACCAGAGCATCAACTTGGTAAGGTTGCACGCTTGATTCCGAAAAAGAAAAAAGAAGAACGCACTATAGATGCTTCTGTTCAAGAAAATACCCAAGCGCAGACAACGAAAAAAAAGACCGAGACACGAAAACCGTCAATCTTTGATCAGCTCCTGCAAATTTCAGGACAAAATTTGCAAGACTTTCAAGATGGTATGATTCCAAAAGGAATGCGCAAGTTTTCATTTTTTAGTGATGAGGGTTTGCAAGCCATTATTCCTGCGGCAACAGGCGTATTTAGTGCTAATAGTTTAGCGAAAATCTATGCAATGCTAGCCAATCATGGCCAGTGGCGAGGACAGACCTTAATCACACCACAAGTTTTTGAATCTTTAAGTAAAATTCAATATAAAAAACGTGATCGTATTATGCCTTTACCGATGAATTGGCGTTTGGGATATCATCGAATTTTAACTTTAGGTAAATCTAGTGAAGGTTTTGGACATATTGGTTTTAATGGTTCTGGGGCCTGGTGTGATCCGCAGCGTGATTTAAGTTTTGCTTATACACATAACTTTGCGACGGGTTCAATTACCGGCGATTATCGCTTATGGGGCTTAACTCAAGAAACGCTACGCTGTGCAGACAAAGCACTTAAAGGACGCAAGGGCTGGCTTTAAGATACTTCGGGATAGAACAGAAATTGGGGAAATGTGAAAAATATGCTATTTTCCCTCGCTGTTTTAGACTGCTGTGATATCCCTATGAAAAAAGTTGTTTTGATTCCCTTAGTCGCAACGTCGGCAATGTTGGGTTGTCAGGATTCAACTCCAACGAAAGCAAAAGAGATAGAAGCGATTACTGCCGAAAAACAGCAAGCTGCATGGGTGGGTGATTTTAAAGGTACAACGCCGTGTATGGGCTGTCTTTCTCGTTGTGAAGATTGTCCCGGTATGGCTGTGGCTCTTGAGCTACATGAAGACCAAACCTATACACTTACTCGTGAAAGTCTAAGTGGTCATAACGAAGTAGAAGTGCTAAAAGGTGTAATTCGTTTTAAAGATGAATCAAAGCAGCAGCTAGAACTTATGAATGTGCAAACGCGTAATCTTTTGTATGTTGATTTGGATCAGCAATTACTTGAAATTCGGGAAGACCAGACGGCGAAACGCTATCAAATGCAGAGTGATTTCCTTTTAAATAAAGCAGTTTAAGCATTCGTAATTTATATTAAATTTGCCTGATCATTGTGATAGCTCAAGATCGGATTTTTATTGTCCAAACTCTGCCATTTATTTCACTATTAGACAAAAAAACAGTATGCTTACACCTGTAAAAAGGAGCATACATGTATCAAGTACTTGCACGAAAATACCGTCCACGAAATTTTATTGAACTCGTGGGACAAAACCATGTGTCACGCGCACTTACCAGTGCCTTAGAACGTGGTCGGTTACATCATGCGTATTTATTTACAGGTACTCGAGGTGTGGGTAAAACCACTATTGCCCGTATTTTGGCAAAATGTCTGAACTGTGAAACAGGTGTAACCTCAACGCCGTGTGAAGTCTGCCCAACGTGTAAAGCAGTAAATGAAGGTCGTTTTATTGATTTAATTGAAATCGATGCGGCATCACGGACCAAAGTTGAAGATACGCGAGAACTACTCGATAACGTTCCTTATGCACCAACCCAAGGTCGCTTCAAGGTTTATCTGATCGATGAAGTGCATATGCTCTCTACGCATTCATTTAATGCGTTATTAAAGACTCTAGAAGAACCGCCAGAGCATGTGAAGTTCTTATTTGCTACTACAGATCCACAAAAATTACCGATTACTGTAATTTCACGTTGTCTGCAATTTACTTTGCGTCCTTTAGCGGTGGATGAAATCACATCGCATTTGACAGATATCTTACAAAAAGAACAAATTCAAGCGGAGCAAGATGCGATTTGGCAAATTGCTGAATCGGCTCAAGGTTCACTGCGTGATGCATTGTCACTAACTGATCAGGCGATTGCCTATGGTCAGGGTTCAATTCAGCACCAAGATGTTAAAGACATGTTGGGCCTAATTGACCGTACGATCATTTATGATTTGATTTTAGCCATTCATCAAAATCAGCGTGAACGCGTGAGTGCTTTACTCATGCAATTCCGTCAACAAGCGTTGGATGTTTCGCTGGTATTAGATCAGTTGATTTCAACGTTACATGAACTGGCATTATTACAATACTTGCCAGACTTAGCGTTGAAATATAGCGCTGAGATCAATCAAAAAATTATGCAATTGTCGCAGTTGATTTCAGCTCAAGATTTGCAGTTGTATTATCAAGTCGCATGCAAAGGTCGGGCAGACTTGCAGTTGGCAGTCACGCAAGAGCAAGGTTTTGAGATGTGTGTGCTGCGTCTATTAGCATTCCGACCATTACAGCCAAACGAAATGTTGGTCTCTGCCGTACAGCAAGAGTCAGCCGCACAGCCACAGCTTGCTCAAAATCAGGCCGAAACAGTTCAGCCGACTCAAACACAGTCTTTGCAGCAACCCAATACCGTTGTTGAGTCTGCTGCGCAGGTTGCCACTGTTGAGCAGCCTGAAGCTGTACCCGCTGTAGACACATCGCCAGCTTTCGATGATTTTGATGATTCACATTATGATGACGATGATGGCTATGTTTCTGCACCTGCAGCCGACGAACCTTCATCTGATGATTTTTTAGATGATCCTGAAGAAGACGCAATAAGCCAAACTTCTACAGCATCTACAGCAAATGGCACTCTAGATACGCAAGAGGTTGCACCGGTTGAGTCTGTATCGACACAGCAAAATGACACGCTTGTTATGGATGCCGTGGCAGAAGATACATTATTCGATTTAGATCCGACGCCGAGCACTGAAACTACAGAAGTTGATGTAAGCGCTATAAATTTTGAAGATATTGCACCTTTAGAATCAACAGCTTTAGAGCCAACAAGTACACAGCCTGAAACGGCTCAGCCACATTTGACAGATGTAGTTGAACCAAAGCATGTGGTGAATGAATCAGTTTCGGGGGCTCAAGACCACAATGGTTTTGATCTAGCATCACCACAAGTTACGCAAAGTTCCGTTTCTTCGGATGCTGTTCAAACGGGCTTATCTTCTACCTTGATGCCACAAGATATTTTGACTTTACAGCCTCAAACCCTTGAAGGTGAGTGGACGGTCGAAAAGTGGGAGTATTGGTTCCGAAATAGTCAACTTTCACCTGCGGTACAAGAGTTGGCGCAGCATGGCATTATGCGCGGTACGATTGACGGTGAATCGACTTTCCATATTCCAAAGCGATACGAAGCTTTAGTGACTCAATTACAGCATGTATTGGAACAAGCCATTCATGCACAATGGTCAAAATGTCGTTTCCATATCAGCTTTGAAGATGTCGAAGAAACCACACCGTATGCTTTACAGCATGTCCGCAAAGAAAAAGCGTTTGCACGTGCAAATGAGTTATTACATGCAGAGCCTGTTGTGAAAGACTTACTCAAAAGCTTTGATGGTGAGTTGCAAAATATCCAGCTCAAATAAGTTTTAAGCTGGATATAAAAATTAAAGTAAAAACTGAGTTAAAGCATATCGCATATCATCGGGTATCGAGGTGCTTTTTCGTGTTTGGCGGTCGACAAACACATGTACGAAATGTCCTTGGGCAGCAGCCTCATTTTGTCCTTGTTTAAAAATGGCTAAGTCATAACGCAGTGAAGAATTGCCAATTTTTTCAATCGAAACCCCAACTTCAATGATTTCAGGATAGGACAGTTCTTGTAAAAAGCTGCAGGCTGAATCGACCACTAAACCAATGATCGGGGTATTTCGCAAATCAAAACCGGCATGTTGAATCAAGAGCGCATTTGCAGCGGTATCAAAATAGCTGTAATAGGTGACATTATTGACATGACCATACATATCGTTGTCTGCCCAACGCGTTTGGATTGGAAATAAAAATCGATAGTTTTGGCGGCGTTTAGTTTCAGGTTTCATCGTTGGTATTTTCTTTATTTCAAAAATGAGTGAACTTTAGGCATAAATTGATTGGTAAATCTGGCGTGCATCTTCAAACTGCAGTTCTCGCGGATTATTTTGTAATAGTCGTGTTTGTAATAATGCGTCTTCTGCTAAACGATTGAGCATATTTTCAGGCACATTCAGTTGGCTGAGTTTTAGCACCAAACCGCTCTGATCTAAATGATTTTGCATATGATCAATAAATAAATCACATAAACCATCGGTACAGCCCGTACTGTATGGATCTAGCCAACTCATGAGTTCTGCATAATGCTGCTTGGCCTGAGGTGCATTAAACTTTAACACCTCGGCTAGAACCAGTGCATTGGTATGACCATGCGATAGATGAAAGTGTCCACCGAGTGGATAGGCGAGTGCATGCACCGCTGCAACAGGTGCATTAGCAAAGGCCTGACCTGCAAGCATTGAACCGACTAGCATGTGCTGACGCGCTTCGAGGTTATGTCCATCTTGTAAAACCAGTGCTAAGTTTTTATTTAATAAACGCAAAGCTTGTTTGGCGAGCATATCCGCATACGGATTTTTTTTAATTTTTGACGTATAGGCTTCAATGGCATGCACCATGGCATCGATACCGGTTGCTGCGGTAATGTGTGCGGGAAGATTTAATGTAAAGTTCGCATCGAGGATACAGACATCGGCATACAGTACAGGGGAGACGATACCTGTTTTGGTGGTTTCACCTGTAGTGACGATAGAGATTGGTGTGACTTCAGAGCCGGTCCCTGCCGTTGTCGGAATCAAAATGAGTGGCAAGCGTGGTCGTTTTGCATTAGCTACACCATATAAATCACTGATCTGCTGTGTTTGCTTAGGATGAGCCAAAATCGCAATAATTTTAGCCACATCCATTGAACTGCCACCGCCAAAACCAATAATCAAATCTACTTTTTCATTCTTGGCAAATTGAACTGCATCCAAAACTATATGTTCTGCAGGGTCAGCTTGAATACTGGAATAAATTACATAGTCTTGATGGATACTTTCTAAAATATCCAAAATGGGTAAATGTAATTGTTGTTGCAACATACCGGGGTCGGTCACAAGCATGACACGTTTGGCTTGAAAGTCGCCTAGGACCTCTCTCAGTTGGGAAATAGAGCCTAAGCCTGAAATAATATTGCTGACGGTTTGAAACTGAAATTGACTCATTGGCTTATCCCTAATTTTTTATATCCAAATAAACATTATTCTTGAGTGTTGATATAGGATTCATCCTGTAAATAACTTAACATAAGACGCTTGAAATAAAAGTAGTCTTGAGGTTGTTATGTCATCCAGCACGCCATATAAGGTGTTGTGTGTTTGCTTAGGAAATATTTGCCGTTCACCTACGGCTGAAGTGGTTCTCAGACATTTTTGTGATGAAGCGCAACTCAATATTCACGTCGACTCTGCGGGTACGAGCAATTATCATCCGGGCAAAGCGCCTGATCTTCGTAGCCAACAGCATGCAAAATTACGAGGCTATAACTTATCTGCATTACGCGCACGTCAGTTAACGGTTCATGATTTTATTGAATTTGATTTGATTTTGGCCATGGACTACGAAAATTTAGACAATATTCAAAACCTCATGCAAAAGGCGCAGCAACAATTCGGTCAACTACGTGCACAAGTGTCTTTGATGAGTCAACATGATCACCAATATCCGCAACAAGAAGTACCAGATCCGTACTATGGTGGTGATGCAGGGTTTGAACATGTATTAGATCAATGCGAATCTAGCAGTCAGGCTTGGGTCAATTATTTAAAAACTCAGTTACAAGCACAGCAAAAAAATTAAGGTTTAAGAATGCAAATTCAAACACAGGTTCAGCTTAAGCCATTTAATACATTAAGCCTCGATGCTGTAGCATCTCATTATGTACGTGTTCAATCGGTAGAAGATATCCAAGCAGCGCTCGACTTTGCCAAAGCTGAGCAATTAAATGTATTGGTACTTTCAGGAGGCAGTAATATGCTGTTGCCTGAGCAAATACATGCTTTGGTGATGCACATGGATATTCAAGGTATTGAATATGTACAAGACGATGCCGCAACTCAAACTTTAAAAGTGGGTGCAGGGCAAGTGTGGCATGACTTTGTACTTTGGACGACGACACACCAGTTTTATGGCTTACAAAATTTGGCACTGATACCTGGTTTAGTCGGTGCTTCACCTGTGCAAAATATTGGAGCTTATGGTGTTGAGGCGGGTGAATTTATTGAATCTGTGCAGGTCTATGACCGAGTAACAGAACAGCAAAGTAGTATTAGCGCTGCCGATTGTCATTTTTCATATCGCCATAGTATTTTTAAAGATGAGCCAGAGCGTTTTATTATTACGCATGTGACTTTTAAACTTTTAAAACATGCCGATTTAAAATTAAATTATGGTGATTTAAAGCAGGCGGTAGGCGAAGACTTAAGTGCAGAAAACCTACAACAACAAGTCATTCATATCCGTCAAACCAAACTTCCAGATCCGAAAGAATTTCCAAATGTCGGAAGTTTCTTTAAAAATCCTGTGATTAGCCAGCAAGCCTTTGACCAAATTGCGCTGCAATTTCCAAATTTACCCCATTACCCACAACCGAATAATGCGGTAAAACTGGCAGCGGGCTGGTTGATTGACCAAGCGGGTTGGAAAGGGAAATCTGTGGGTTCAGTGGGAATGTTTCATAAGCAAGCTTTGGTATTGGTCAATTACCAAGACGCCACGCTGCAAGATGTGCGTACAACTTACAAAGCTGTACAACATGATGTTTTTGAAAAATTTAATATTGAACTACATCCAGAGCCTGTATTATTTGATACAAATGGCTTGATTCGATCTCACGCAGATTAATAAAAACATAGGTTTTAGATTTATGCATAAAACACATTGGATGGTTCGCTTAGTACAAATTGCCGCAGTGCTATTTGTACTTTTGGGCTGTCTGATGATTTTTATCTATACGCCGTTTTATTCTAAATTAATTGTTAAAAGTTTAAATTATTTCGTTCCTGTAGAAGTCAATCAGCTCGCAGCGCAAAGTCAAAAACTCGGTGCTTTGAGTGATGATGATAACTATGAGCCGGGTTCAGATTTATGGATTGCACGCCAAGCGTATTTACAACTCATGGAGCAAACCATACAGTCCGATGAGCCTCAAGACTTGACCCTTATACAAGCGCGTTATAAGGCTTTACAGCAGCTCATTGAAGAAGAACATGAAAAAGAAATAAGTGATAATCAAAAGGACATACCGAAAGTTCCTTTGCTGAATCCTTCTGCATCCGAGGCGGCATCCTCTGAAGCAATGGCGGAAAATCCTGCTCAAAAAATGAAAGAGCTGCTCGAACTCAATAGTGCGGAAAATAAAGGACTCATGACGCAATATACAGAGTTCTTAAAAACTCATGAAATTGAACAAGCTGCTTCAGAAGCGGAACCGATCGATGATGAAACCTATCTTGATCTAGCCAAAATGAAAGATAAAACCCTGAAGAAACCAACCGCAGATCCGTATGCGATCGTGGTGTTAGGTGGTGGCTTAACTTTAGATAAAAATGATAAAGATATCGTGGTGAATGACTACACACGACTTCGACTGGAAAAAACACTCGATGTCGAACGCACACATAAGCTACCGATTGTACTGAGTGGTGTGGAAGCACCGTATATGCAAGCTTGGTTAAAGCAATATGATGTCGATGCGAAATTGCTTGAAAACCGGAGTATGAATACTTGCGAAAATTCACGCTTTAGTTCGTTACTTTTACAGAAAAAAGGCGGCGCACCGACGGTTATTTTAATCACCGACCAATATCATATGCCTCGAACACGGCGTTTATTTGCATTAAATGGTATTGAAACCATTCCTGTTGTTGCACCTATGCCAACGACATTAACCACATGGCGACCAAGTGAAAAAAATTATGACCATAGTCGTCGTGCCAATTATGAATTATTAGCCACCTTACGTGACGTTTGGTTTGGCTCAAGTGACTGTCGGGAGGTCCCATAATGTCAGATATCCCATTTCTTAATCCTTCAATCCTTAAACAATTAGATCTTCCTATTCCAAGTCGAGAATTAACCCCACAAGTATTAGAACCTCTAAATTTAAATCGACCTTTTGAGCCTAGTGTTGAAATACAGTCTTATAGACGACTTTATGGTTTAGATGCCTTGAACTGTGAACATTGGCAAGGCTATGTAGAAATGCCTTTGTTCAAATTACATGTACAAGTATTTCAACCGAAACTGAAAACTGAAACGGATGTCATTAAAGGCACTGTATTTTTATTGCATGGTTATTTAGAGCATAGTGGAATATATCAGCCGATTATTCGTGAGCTCTTAGATCAAGGTTTTAGTGTTTTGACCTATGATTTACCGGGGCATGGTCTAAGTAATGGATCGCCAGCCAGTATTCAAAACTTTGATCATTACCAACAAGTTTTGGAAGCGGTATATCGTTATGTGAAACATGCAGCTCAATTACCGACACCGTGGTTAGGGATTGGGCAGAGTACGGGTGGGGCGATTTGGCTGCATCATCTGTTAGATTTTGCTGAACATCGCAAAAACCCTTATGTCGAACGAGTTTTATTATTATCTCCGCTGATTCGCCCTGCAAAAACGGCATGGTGGCATAACTCGGTTGGATTAGGCATTATTCGTCGTATTAAACGTGAAGTGCCACGTCATTTTAGACGGAATAATCATAACCCTGAGTTTTTGCGTTTTGTACGTTTAAAAGATCCTCTACAACCTCGAATGATGGGGATGGACTGGATTTTGGCCATGTCAAAATGGATGCAGGAAATGGAAGAGCGACCTGCATGTCGTATTCCAGTGTGGTTAGCTCAAGGCGCACAGGATCAGACGGTGGATTGGCGTTATAACATTGAGTTTATACGTCGTAAATTCCGTTTACAGACGCTTCTCATGCTTGAAGAAGGTTCACATCAGCTGATTAATGAACGTGCCGATATTCGTGCTGCATTAACAGGTTTGATCCCTGCATTCTTGCATGCTCAATCGAATAGTAAGTCTTATTACTAACTGATGTTACGCACTAACATCAGGAGCGTAATTTGATTCAAATAAAAGTACGATACGCGGGAAGGTCATCCGCAAGTATTTGAGACTGGACTACTCCTAATCAAAAATGTTTTTGCAATACTTTGAATAATTTGACGCTAGTGAACGAGTTTTGTTGGTGAGGTGCATTGCACCGCAAGATGGTTTCCTTGCGAAGCACGCTTCTCATTTTACCAAATGAGAAACAACGTTTCGTAAGAGTACCTCCAGCCGAAGGCTAATCCCGTTATTTAAGCCCTAGATGTAAGACTCCGTCGAATAGGCTTAAAAATTATTTTAAAAATGCGTAATTACTTTTACGCGCGTAACATCAGTTACTAATTGACGATTGAGCACAGCCTACCTTAATCGGTGTGATGGATCTAGACGAAAAAAAGAGGCGTAGTCGCCTCTTTTTTTATGGGGTAGGAATCAGAACTTTTCTAGATGTGCCATATTCCACATACGGAAATAGAAGTTTTCTTCATCTTTATTTTCACAGCTGAGTAACTCCCCATCTTTTAACCAAAAATGTAGCTGTGCATAGTTTTTAATTTCACGGTTGTTAATACGCTGTGCTAGATGGTGTGCACGGATATCCGACGGGTGTTGTAAACCCGCAGAGGCAATAAGTTCAGATAAACCATGCAAGGTATTTTTGTGGAAATTAAAAACACGCTCTGCTTTAGTTGGGACATGAATGGCTTTTTGACGGTCTTTGTCCTGCGTTGCAACGCCAACAGGACATTGGTTGGTGTGACAGCTTTGAGCCTGAATACACCCGACTGCAAACATAAAGCCACGAGCCGAATTGACCCAATCTGCGCCAATTGCCATGGTACTGGCAATATCAAAAGCACTAATAATTTTACCACTGGCACCCACTTTAATTTTTGAACGTAAACCTGCACCAATCAGGGTGTTATTGACAAAGAGTAGGCCTTCCCGCAGTGGCGTACCCATATTATCGATCAATTCAATTGGCGCTGCGCCAGTCCCACCTTCAGAACCATCAACCACGATAAAATCGGGTGTAATCCCTGTATGTAACATGGCTTTTACGATACTCATAAATTGCCATGGTTGCCCGATACACAGTTTAAAGCCTACAGGTTTACCTTCGGAAAGCTCGCGCAATTGCTGAATAAATTGCATCATTTCAATAGGGGTGCTAAAGGCAGGATGGCTAGATGGAGAGATACAGTCATGTTCACGGCTGACACCACGGATTTGAGCAATCTCTTCGGAAATTTTGTCTTTAGGTAAAATGCCACCATGGCCTGGTTTTGCACCTTGAGATAATTTGATCTCAATCATTTTGACTTGAGGGTGCTTGGCTTGTTCAGCAAAACGTACAGGGTCGAATTGACCATCAATCGTACGGCAGCCAAAGTAACCACTACCGAGTTCCCAAACAATGTCGCCACCATTTTCCAAGTGATACGGACTAATACTGCCTTCACCGGTGTCATGGTAGAAATTACCCATTTTTGCACCTAAATTTAAGGCACGAATGGCATTGGCACTTAAGCTACCAAAGCTCATCGCAGAGATGTTTAATATCGATGCGCTATACGGTTGCTTACATTGCTCATTGCCGATATTGATGCGGAAAGTTTCAGGAATGGCAGGAATACAAGGTGACAAAGAGTGATTAATAAAGCGATAATCATTTTGGTAAACATCAACAATTGAACCAAATGGTTTATCTGCATTTTGATTTTTTGCACGTTGATAGACCAAGCTGCGTTGCATACGAGAAAAGGGCAATGCATCTTGATCAGATTCAATAAAATATTGGCGAATTTCAGGTCGAAATTCTTCAAATAGAAAACGAAAGTGCCCCATGATAGGGTAATTTTTTAAGATCGAATGTTTATTTTGTATGACGTCATATGGTAATACCCCCATTTTTAATTGAATTAATGGGTAGAAAATCTAAAGCCTTGTTATTGTTTAAAAATAGGTGGACAACCATTTACTGACATATGAGGTCGTTCATGATTATAAAAGTACTGCCAGTCAGTTGTATAGTCCTGCACCTCGCTCAGATCTCGAAATAAATATTGATTTAGACACTCATAACGTACTGTACGATTAAATCGCTCAACATATGCATTTTGCTGTGGATTGCCTGGTTGAGTAAATACATGCTCAATACCATGCTGATCACACCACTTTTCCATCAGCTCACTTATATACTCTGGGCCGTTGTCGGTTCTAATGCGTTTAGGTTTGCCTCGCCATTCAATGAGCTGATCAAGTCCTCTCAGTACACGTTCTGCTGGCAATGAAAAGTCAATCAATATATCCAATGACTCGCGATTATAGTCATCAATCACGTTGTGAACTCGATAACTACGTCCATCACTGAGTTGATCATGCATAAAGTCCATTGACCATGATTCATTCTTAGCTGTCGGTACTGCAAGGGTTTCTGGCTGTTCTCGTTTAATCCGCTTATTAGGCTTGATTCTTAAATTAAGCTCAAGCTCCTTATAAATGCGATAGACACGTTTGTGGTTCCATTTGTATTTTTTAACATTACGCAAATACAGGAAACAAAGCTTGAAGCCCCATGTTTTATGATCATTGGTTAATTGAATCAACCATTCGGCAATCTGTTGATTCTCTTCATCTAAACGAGCTTTATAGCGATAACACGTTTGACTGACTTTAAAAATTAAGCAGGCCATGCTGATTGAAATCTTAAATTGCTCAGTAGCTTGCTGAGCAAGTGACTTTCGCTGAACAGGCCTTAAAACTTTTTTAAAAGTGCATCTTGCAAGATGTCTGACTTTAGCCGCTCATCAGCATACATGCGTTTTAAACGGGCATTTTCAGCCTCAAGTTCTTTAAGCCGCGTCATCATTGAAAGATCCATGCCGCCATATTTGGACTTCCACTTGTAGAATGTAGCAGAGCTCATACCATGTTCGCGGCACAAGTTCGGTATGGGTGTTCCTGCTTCAGCTTGCTTCAAGATACTCATGATCAAGCTGTCTGAATACTTAGATGTTTTCATAGAAAATCTCCTTAAATCAAGGTTATTCGATTTTCTACTTTTAAACTCAATTATTTTTAGGGAGGATTACCGCACCATTAGATACTGTATAAAAATCCTCTAATACTTTTGGTAAAAGTACTTGGGGTATTTGTGGGTAAATTTTGCTTTTTGGATTTAATGAACACTGTAAAGGAAAGGGACATTCCATACCTCTATGAATAGCTTTCTTAGGCTCAATCTCCCATTCATTATGTATTTTTTCTATAATTTCATGAACACTATTCATTTATTAAACTCTTAAAAATCCTTAACTTTTACTAAAATTAACATAATACGAGTTATACAAACCGTGAGCCATTTTCCTACGCTTTTTGCTTCGTGTAACAGCCCTTATGTTAAGTATTTGCAGATATTAAGTCATTGTTTCTACAAATGAATACTGCTTGAGAGCAGTCATCTAAGCTATCCATTAAAATTTCATTCATTCTTTTTTTATGAAAACTAAGAGTGGCATTACTTCCAAATTCACTTTCTAAATCAGATGATAAAATTATAGTGCACTCATCATCCCTTAGCTGATTCCATAAGTTTTGAACTAATTGAACTAATGCGAATCCGATGTTGATTATTTCATTCATTTCATACTGTTGATTATCCACGTAATCCTCGATATGAATCTTATTACTGGAGGCTTCAAACCCTGTTAGATCTCCGTAAACATCAGCTATGGCTTCGTAATTCACCTGCTCTAACCTATCTTTGTAAAAATTAAAGACAATAGCATCCGAATCCTCATAAAAGCCTTCTAGTATCATAAGTTCTAAAATTGAGGGAAGCTGGACATCATATCTGGATAGAAAGAATGCATCCATTTGGGAACTTTGAAGTATCACTTTTACACCTGGAATATTTTTACTGTTATTGAAATTAGATTTTTAGTATTTCTAAAATTAACATAATACACGTTATACGAAAGGCCCTATTTACGGGCCTTTTAATCATCTGATTAACATAAAATCTCTTATACGAAGTGCGGCTGGCTAACGCCACTATACAAGGCATCAGACCATACACTTTTTTTAGAAACCGCTGCTGCTGAGGATCTGAAGTGTTCTATGGCCCAGGAAAGAGATTGCGACACATAAGCTGTCATTGAACAGACCAGGGGGGACGGCTGGCTAACGCCACTATATAAGGCTCAAACCTATACACCTTTTTTTTAAATTACACCTTTTTTGATGATCTTTTGGCGTATCAATTTTGGCTATGCCAGAAACTCCGTAGGACAAGATTCCACGTTGAGCTTGAAAAGCGAATAAGGGGAGTAATGGTGGGCCGATCATGCTTGCATGTTGGTCAACATTACACATCTTGCCTGTTTCACCCTAACTATGTTTCGCACTTAATCGCATATAATCGCACATAAAAAAGATGAAAAGCTTATAAAATCCTATAATCGCACTTAAAAGCACATAGTTGCATATAAAAGCTCTTGATCGCATATAATTGCACTTAATCGCATAAAAAACAGAAATGAGGAGATCTGAATGGTTACTCGACATGGCGCAAAAAAATTTATCACAGCGGCTTTGCCTGAAATAGAAAAACGGTTAAAAGCGGGATTCACCGTTAAAGAAATACATGCCGATTTACCCGATCTCGCCAACCATATTTCTTACAGTGCGGTATTAAGAAATTTGCAGAAAATGGGCATTAGCGAAAAAACGCCGCACCAGGGGAAAATACATAACATTGAAGCTCCAAAAAATGAAACTCATAAAGAAAAAGATCAACAAAAGTTGATGAATCAAACCCCTTCTTTTTCTTATGATCCGCATACAGCAGGAAAAGATTTTATTTAAAAAACCATATGCTCTTTAAAACGCCTTTAAATGCGATGACAGCTCGATTAATAAAGAAAGATACAGAACGAGTGTCTACGAGTGAAATCGCTGAAATTCGCGCTTAGACTCTCTGAAAAACAGCTTTTTAGGCTGTGAAGCCTAAATAAGCGTAAATCACATGCAGAAAATTGAGCCTAGATCGAGCGTAGCGAGTAAAAAAGCTTTATGAGCGAAGCGAATTCATCGTGCTTTTGCTTTTTATTGAAGTCACAACGAGATCAACCAAAAATTGCCCCGACGAATCGAGCGAAAGCGAGATTCAATAGAGTTTGAGCGTAGCGAAAACCAAGGGCAATTTTTCCTTACCTGGGCTTTTAATTATTTTTAAAGTTTTTAAATGCTTTTAGACATGCTGAAAGCCTTTATTTACAACACTTTCAAAGGATATATGTCCACGTTTACCTTGCAATATGTCCACGTTTACCTTGCAATATGTCCACGTTTACCTTGCAATATGACTACGTTTACCTTGCATAAGTCCACAAATAATATTAACGTGTACTTATACACAATAAAAAATTAGTGGCTATGAGAGATTTAGTTGTAAAAGATAATGCCTTAATAAATGCTAGCTATAACTTAGATTTAGTAGAACAACGTTTAATACTATTAGCCATTGTTGAAGCACGTGAAAGTGGTAGAGGTATTAATGCGAATGATCCATTAGAAGTTCATGCTGATAGTTATATCAATCAATTTGGCGTACACCGCAATACAGCCTATCAAGCTCTAAAAGATGCTTGTAAAGATCTTTTTGCACGTCAGTTTAGTTATCAAGAAAAAAAGGCTAATGGGAATATCAGAAATGTTATGAGTCGCTGGGTTTCTCAGATTGCTTATAACGACAATGAAGCGACTGTAGACCTAATATTTGCTCCAGCTGTCGTTCCATTCATCACCAGGTTAGAAGAGCAATTTACGAAATATGAACTACAACAAGTCAGTAGCCTTAGTAGTGCTTATGCTATTCGTTTATATGAGCTTCTAATTCAATGGCGAAGTGCTGGTAAAACACCAATTATCGAGCTACAAGAGTTCAGAAAAAAATTAGGTGTTCTTGATAATGAATATTTACGGATGGCTCACTTAAAAGAACGTGTGCTAGAACTTTCAATTAAGCAGATAAATGAACATACAGATATTTGTGTAAAGTATGAGCAGCATAAACGGGGTCGCTCAATATCTGGTTTTTCGTTTAACTTTAAACAGAAAAAAAAGGACTCTCCACCTCTAGTAGATAGAGATCCTAATACTTTAGATTTCTTTACAAAGATGACTGATGCACAACGCCATATGTTTGCCAATAAACTTTCTGAACTTCCTGAAATGGGTCGTTATTCCCAGGGAACTGAAAGCTATCCGCAATTTGCTATTCGTATTGCTGAGATGCTGCAAGACCCTGACCGAATAAAAGAACTATACCCATACCTAAAAAAAGTGGGATATATGCCATCAAATAAAAAGGACACCGTAAATGGCTAAGTTATCACTAAGTGAAGTATCTAAAAAATTTCATGTGGATAGATCAACCATTTACAGAGCTGTACGTAATGGACGTTTATCACGCTCCAATGATGGACAATTCGATCTAGCAGAGGTCATTCGATGCTTTGGAGAACCTGAGCAAACACCTCAAAAAATTGAATCATCTAAGCAAGAAGGTGATGAATCTACAAAAAAACTTATTGCCCATTTAGAAAATGAAGTCAAAAAATACCAAGAACGTGAAGAACGGTTAATGCAACAAATTGACCGTATGCAAACACTCATTGAACTAAAAAGTGTTGCACCTGCCACAGCAGCACCACAACAAGATGCTACGGCATGCGACACCGACATGCCACAGCATGCGACAACACAACAAGACAATGATAATAAAAAGAATAATGAATTAAATGTTGCAGAAAATGTGGCAGTGCCACAGCAAGAAACTACGGCATACCACACCCAAACGCTACAGCATGCCACGTTGCAAAATGTGGCAGTGCCACAACACAAAAAACGTGGCTTATTTGGCCGTGTACTGAATGCTGTTTTTGATAATGACTAAGGGAGAAAGATCATGCCGAAACTGAAAGACATTGCCCTAGGCATTATTGTGGCCCCGCTGTTGATCCCGATCATGCTGATCGCATCGTACCAAGATAAAAAGGAGATGAAAAAAGAGCTGGATGAACGCCAAAAAGGAAAAGACCAGGCATCCTGATTATTCAATTGGGCTAATTAAAAGTGTGAAACATTGATTAAATAGTAGGCGTGGAACGTGAAAAATGCATAAAAAAGCCCGATCTGGAGGATACGGGCCAATCAAAATGATATATACCATTGATTAATAAAGACAATTATAAAGCATTTCGTATAAGGTGTATTATGTTAATTTTAGAAAACCTGATTAATCATAAGATTAGAAATATAAGAGGGTATCAAAAAATATTTAGCTATAAATTTTTTTCAAAGCTATTAGAATAAAATTCAGATCCATATTTCACAATTACCTCAGCGACCAAGACAGGTTCATTCTCACTGAAATAATAAAGTCTTCTATCCCCATATTCGCATATTTCAAGTTTTATGAACAAATTAGAATCTTTGAAATAGATCATTTTCTCCTTCTTTTCTCCTTCCAATACAGCAGAAGCGATAAGCCAAACACCTGAAACTAAAAGAAAAATATAAGAGTCAAAGGAGATAGCTCCAACAACACACATAATAAATACTACAATGGTTACACCATTCATTTCTTTAGCTGTCTCAACAAAATGAACGGGATAGCTTAAAATTACACTTAAATCATCTAATTCTTGTATCGCATCATTCGTTTTATACTTATAAATACCTTTTAAAATTCCAAATACGCTAGTTGAATCTAAAAATAAGTCCTTTAGTACCAACTCTGTAACAATTTTAGCCTTGAGCTTTTTTTTAAGAACATCACATTCATTTCTAAAAAACTCAGACTTATTACGACATTTTTCAACAATAGGATCTAATTGTTTTAGCTTCTTAACATATGACATCCAAATAATGTAATAAATGAAAAAGAATAATAGTCCGATACAAACAATAATTGAGTCAGTTGTTGGATTCATAATTGAATTTAGTAGAATAATATCATCTAAATTATACACTTATATTTAAGATAAAAATTAATTGAAATATCAAATACCAACTAAAAGTGAGTTGAAAATTTAAAAATCACTTTAATAACCCCATTTAACATAATGGCGATTATACGAACTAGCCATGTAATGCAACTTGCATTACAATATTCCTATGCATTCAATAAATGGGAAAAATAATGGCTACTGTTAACTTCAGGGTCGATGAAGCCCTTAAAGAAAAATCTTATTCAGTTCTAAGAGAACAAGGTATTGCACCTACTGAGTTTTTTACAAATGTCCTTGAATACATTGCAGCGACTGGGAAACTCCCTGTACAAAAAGCCTTACTCTCAGAAGAGGATACCGAGCTATTAGCGATTGTTCGTAAACGTATTAATGATCCTAAAGAAATGTTTGAGGAAATTACTTTAGATGACTTATAAGCTTTTACGTCATAAGGACTTCACAGCTGAATGGGAAAAGCTTCCTAGTGCTATTAGAGATCAATTTAAGAAAAAACTTGCCAAGGTCATAGAGCAGCCGCATATTCCAAAGAATATGCTTAGAGGTGATCTTGCAGGTTGCTACAAAATTAAATTATTAAAGGCTGGAGTCCGACTAGTTTATCAAGTTAAAGATGATCAGGTAGTTATCTTGCTCATTACGGTTGGGAAACGAGCTGACAGCATAGTTTATGACGAAGCGAAAAAGCGCATTAAAGACTAAAAATGGGAGCTTAGAGCTCCCATTTTTGACTTCGCATAACGTGTATTATGTTAATTTTAGATAAACTTTAAAGAACAAAAAAATATGTGTGAATGCCAATCTGTAGATAATTTTTTTGTATGTCCTACTAGTTTTTCAGATGTTTTCAGTCATAACTACAATATGAAGTATAAGTTTCCTCACTACTTCATTGAAGATCCTCCATGTGAGGAAGCTAAACCAGAATTTGATTATGGTGAGTTTTATTATGTTTGTACCGAGTGTCAGCAAGCTTGGTATTTTGAATGTTATCCAGAAACACCAACAGGCCCAATTTTTGGAATTAAAATTCCAGATATGAGCCAAGTATTAAGCCAAAACCGAATAAACAGTATTAAACAATTCTTAGTTGTTTTAGCTCATGAAGGCTTTTCAGAAAATAAGTGTATTCATAACGGATGTATGGACTATTCACTTAATGGAATTAAGGTATGTCTAAATCATTTTGGCTATAAATTTAGTCCTTATTAAAAGATTCATTTAACATAATAGAGGTTATACGAAATGCTTTTTAAAATATCATTGTTTTTCATATAGTTAAAAATTTTCCATCCTCCTGAAAAACCATAAAAAACCGACTTGGAAACAAGTCGGTTTCTTTTTAAGCAAAACTGTAACTTTTAGCCAATAAAATTGATCAAAAAACATTCGTTTTTGCATTTTTTCCTGATTTCTCAAGGGTCACAGTTCAGAAATAATCCCCAATTTCTGCGGACAACTCTTGGGATAAAATAGGCCAACTTTGTAAGCTAAAACTTACGCAGATTTAAGGTTTTTGCGGATTGGTAATCAAAGGCATTAGCCCTATGATGAATACATAAGGGAACTGGATGTTTCCAGAAAACAAGAATAAGAAAATAGCGCAAGGAATGGGCAGCACGAGATCAGTAAGATTAGCAACCCGATATGAAAAAGCCCGACAGGATGTCGGGCTTTTTTATGTCTTGAATCTGGATTTCGTATAAGAGATTTTATGTTAATCAGATGATTAAAAGGCCCGTAAATAGGGCCTTTCGTATAACGGGTATTATGTTAATCACAATTTAAACCGACCTGTTTTAACGCACTGCCCATAGCAGATATATAGCTTTTATCTTGACTTAATTCTTTTTGAAATGCGTAATCAGTTTTATAGTGCTGTATGTTTTCCTCTGCAACTTTAATTTTTGCTTTATGTAGTTGTAATACTTCACAAGATTTCATATTCATTAGGTAGGTTTGCCCTTGCCTATGAAAGTTTTGTGATTCATCTAAAGCTTGAATAATTTCACTGTTGAAGAAACTCATGGCTTTCTTAAATTCTTCTTTGGTTAATGAATTGGCATAAACGTTAGAAGTTAATAATATAAGTAGAAGTAGAAGTAGAAGGTTTTTCATTGAATACCCGATTTTTTATTTATTTCATCTACTTAATTTTAGCATTTGTTTTATCTTAGTAATTAAAATCGTAATTTAATAATTATTCCTATTTAACATAATGGCGGTTATACGAAATTCTCTTTTAATCCTAAAAACAAACACATAAATAATGTGTTAACACATTATTTGTGTGTTATATTGCTAATAATAAGGGTAGGAGTCACTGTATGACTTACATAGAGCTTCAAATTACATTGCTAGAAATGGGCTTATCAATTAAAGATCTTGCAACGCTACTTGGTATGAATCCCAATTCCATTACTAATTATAAAAGTACTGGCATTATTCCCCTGAACTTAGCAATTACAGTGACTCTGATAGCTCATTTAAAGAAAGCAGACCTGTCTCCGGAAGAAATCATCAATGAAGTCAAAAGAAGACATGCAAACAACCCCATTGAGAATAATTAAAGGTAATAAATTATGCGCACAGATCTACTTTTAGAATTAGCTGATTTTTTAGAAAAACTTGATCCCAATAGATTTGATATTCGTACTTGGAGAAGACCGTCTAAGGACTCAGTTGGCTTCGTGAGTGATGAACAACTTCTCACTGACTGTAAGACAGTTGCTTGTGCTATTGGATGGGCGGTGACTTTGCCAAAGTGGGAGTATGCAGGATTCTATATGGACACCTTAGCAATCACACAAGAGCATCTGAATAACCCATTAAGTACGCCATACACTATGGCTATTGTGAAATGGCAAGGTGACTCAGATATCGATTCTTATGATGCTTTACAAGCAGGATTAGATCTTCCAATAGGTATGGCTGAGGTCCTTTTTGACTTCAATAATTATGCTGATGAAGAGTTTACAAGTGCTCAAACGGTGGCTGAAAGAATACGTGAGTTTTGCAGTACGCCATCAGAAGAACTTATGGATTTAGTGGTTTCCTATACTGATACTGAGTAATTCCTACAGGCATAAAAATTAAAAAAACAAATGATAGGCTTGATTATATAACTTATATAAATTATATTTTTTATATAAGTTATATAATCAAGGAGCTATCTGTGACACATGATGAAATTTTCAATTCAATAGTTAGTGCTGTAAATAACGCACCTCGTAATCAGCAAACTGCGGAATTACATATTCAAATGATTAAGTACGCAGATCAACTAAAAACAATTACATCTAAAGAGTTTTGTGAAGAAACAAAACTTCCTATTGGGTATGGCTCTGAATTTAGCAAAATGCGCAACATAACTGAGCGATTAAAAGCTGCTGGTTTAGATGTATCTAAACTTTAAATTTTATTAATATTTTTACAGAAGAGTCTATTTTGAAAGTTTTATCTTTGTTTTCTGGTTGTGGTGGTATGGATCTAGGTTTAGAGGGAGGATTTCTCGCTCATAAATCTTCCATAAATAGTGATATATATGCCTCACATGTTTTAGACCATGATGAAAACTATGTCCACTTAAAGAAAACAGGATTTGAAACTGTTTTTGCCAATGATATTTTGCCATTTGCGAAACTAGCGTGGTGTAATTTCTTCAAAACTAGAGTAAATGAGCCTGAAAATATTTTTCACTTAGAAAGTATTGTCGATGTTGTCAATAATATTGAGAACAAAGAATTTTCATTTCCTAATGATATTGATGTTGTGACTGGTGGATTTCCATGTCAGGACTTTAGCTTTGCAGGTAAAAGAAAAGGGTTTGAATCACATAAAGATCATAATGGAGTCGTTTACAATGAACCGACCGAAGCAACACGTGGTCAATTATATCTGTGGTTAAAAAAAGTGGTTGAGATGACCAAACCTAAAGTCTTTATTGCTGAAAATGTTAAAGGTCTAGTTACCTTAGGAGATGTAAAAGAAATTATCCAAAATGATTTCCGTAATATTGATGATGGATATGTTGTCTTAGATGCTAAAGTCTTAAATGCTAAGGATTATGGCGTCGCTCAAAATAGAGAGCGAGTTATTTTTATTGGTATTTCTAAACGTCATGCTAACCAACAAGTATTAGAAAGCTTAATGATGTTACAAGACAAATCAGAGGTGTATCCATATCCACCGAAGACACATGGCTTAGAGGATGGATTAAAGCCTTATGCCACGTTAAATCAAATTTTAGCACATCTACCAGAGCCTGAATTTGCAGAATCAGATAAAAGTCAGCAAGCCTATTCAAAAGCTAAATTATTTAAAAAAACTCAAGGTAATATTGAAGTTAATATGAGTGGGCAAGCACCGACAATTCGGGCAGAGCATCATGGCAATATCGAATTTCGAAGATTATCTCAAGAAAATGGCGGAATAAATTTAGCCGAATTTCATTTACCACAAAGACGCTTAACGGTTCGTGAATGTGCTTTAATTCAAAGCTTTCCACCTGACTACGAGTTTGTGTTTAATCATGGAAAGAATAATTCAGTATCAGCATCCTCAGCATATAAAATTATTGGTAATGCAGTTCCACCATTATTAGGCTTTGCAATTGGTAAACATCTTAGTGAAATATGGCCAAAGTTGTTTAAGTAATTCAAAATTATAAAAACCATAGTTATTTCATATAACTATGGTGCTCATATTTAACCCACAACCCTCATAAACAATATACTAAGTATTTTATTTTTCACATTTTCTTGTTCCAGTATGCTTTCTAAAGCCTGAGTTATAGCCTTAATCCACTCACATCTAATAATATAAGAATCATTAGTTTGATATCTATTTTTCATTTCAATAGTAGGTTCTGAATTAAGCAATTCAGATATTTTATGGAGAATTTCATCCTTTAAAAGTAACTGATATCTTTTAGATGCAAGTTCTCCATCGATAAGTACTTTTCCTCCAGCTGAAAAAATATCTCTCATAGAGTTAGAGACAACATTTCTTCCGAGAAAAAATAAATTCGAATTTCCATATCTTGCTGTAGAGTATCCAAATAAATCTAATGGATATAAAATGATCGCTTCAGAAATTAATTCAATCTTTTCTTCAGCTGAAAGTTGATTAAAAAATTTCCACTCTAACTCTTGGTAGGTTTCTGAACTTCTTTCATTTTCATCATCACTAAGAAACCAGAATTTAGTATTTGACCTCCTAGCTTTTTCTTTAAAATATTCTTTAAAAATATCAAATGGTTGATTGTGATTACAAACACTCTGATAAGTTGTATTTAATAAAGAAAAAATATCTTTTCCGTTATCTATTTCCATATCAATTAAATATCTAGGTGAATGTGTTACAGCGACACTTTTTACACATTTAGAAAACTCTTTAATTTTTATATTTATTTGATTATCAATATTTTTTCCGAATAAAATAAAAATTTCAGTTAGTCCAGATACTTTGGTTGATTCATTGATACTCCCTCCTAGGGTTTCCCAGTTTTTTGATTTACTACTTTTAACTTCAATTCCCCAATTTCCATAAGGTGTGTTAATAATGACATCAGGAAATCTATGCGCATCTTCATCATAGTCCACGAACCAACCAGAAAATTCGTTATCTTGCTTAATAATGTAGTTGGAACAATGTGCTGTTAAAATTTCAAGATGCTTCCAATTATCAAATTTCTCATACATCTGCAATTGAATATGTAACAAATTAAGAAACTTATAAAACTTATCCACTTTTTAAACCCATATAAAACAAAGTGATAAGTTTATACTCCTTTATTTTCATATTATCTATTTAACATAAAATCTCTTATACGAAATCTAGATTCAAGACATAAAAAAGCCCGACATCCTGTCGGGCTTTTTCGTATTGGTTCGCTTGGCATAACTCCTGTCGTGCCGCCGATCCTTGTGCGATTATTTATTTTTATTCTGCGGAACATCCTGTTCTCTTATGACTTCATGATATTGAATACAGGGGATTGTGAACATCCGCAAAATCCCTAAATTCATGTGCGCTCAGGCGTACAAAATTGGTAGATTTTTATCCCAAGAGTTGTCCGCAGAAATTGGGGATAATTTAAGCAAGCGCTGGCTTGATAACGCAGAGAAAAATGACAAATTGATTAAATATTAATCGATTTTATTGGCAAGAAGTATCAAAATTGCTCAAAAAGAAACCGACTTGTTTCCAAGTCGGTATTTTGTTGTTTTTTAGGGGGATGAAAAAATTTTAACTATATGAAAAACAAGGATATTTTAAAAAGCATTTCGTATAACCTCTATTATGTTAAATGGGGGAAGAATTGAATTGATTTTAATATCCATAGAAATCTTTTAGTATTCATTTTTAAAATGAAATTTCCCATTATGAAAAAACCAATAATTTTCTCAATATTGTTACTAACTAGTTCCTTTTCATATGCTGAGGAAAATGAACAATGTGATGGAATTGCATATGCAGCAGACACATTAATGACTTTTCATCAAATGGGTTCAGACGTAGAAAAAGCTAAAAGTATTTATAGCAACCTCTTCAAAGAGGAAGGTGAAATTTTCAATCAGATAGTAGATGAAGCAAAGAAATCAGCTGTCTATACCAAAGAGGAAGACGCAGAGAAAGCCGTGGAAGACTTTAAAAATAAATGGAAAAACTATTGTATAGAAAACAATATAAAGTAATTGATAATTTTCATAGTGATTCTAAAGATTTCCTAAAATTAACATAATACACGTTATACGAAGTTTTAAAACAGAGTATATGATGCTGATTTTTATTTATTTTTTAAATTTTAAAGCCTAAACCAGTGTCTAGGCTTTTTCATTTTGTATAACAGCTATTATGTTAAATAGGGTACTTGCATACTTCATTCCTCTTTAATTTCTACTGTATAGAATGAGCGTGTGAAAGGCACTGTGCTGTAGTTTCATCAAGGTTTTTTTCGATCTCGTTCCAACTATCGAGATATTCTTGAAATTTCTCATTCATAAAGTTTGAATGTAATGCTACCTGCATATAGTAGCCATCAATAACCAGGGCTATAAAATTTAGGTTGCTTTCAACAATGGCATATCCACCATTTTGCATTTGCAGAAAAGAGCGAGAAGCATAATCTAAATACTTGGCTTCTATTGGGGTCTTAGCAATCATTGCTGGAGAATATGCGGCAAAGATATTTTCACTCTTTACATTGTTCATAGGTAGCCAATAGAGATATCCATCTGTTTGCTTTAGGCTCTCACATAGCAGCTCATATAAGGCTTGATTACATTTTTCTTTATATCTATTTGAAAAATCTAATAAATTTAATTTTTTATTTTTAGAAATTATTGAAGGATCAATATAATTCTTATGATTAATCCATAAAGTAAATATATTAGAAATATCGGTATATTCCTTATTACTCAATTTTCCATAATAGGGCTTTAAGGGGTCATTATCCTCAATCCAAGGTTCAGTTTTCATATTCATAGAACCATTCTCTAGTGTATTTAGACATTCATTTTAAAGTAAAGAAAAAACTAAAATATGTTATTAATTTTTATATGTTTTTTAAAACTTAAAGACCAGACTTCGGTCTAGTTTTTTTCATTTCTTATAACAGCCATTATTTTAAATGAGGCTTATATCCAGCATATAATTTTAAGGTTCCCAGAATTTATCCCCCTGAGTTTCATAAAATTTATTAATGAATTCTTCAAAAGTATTAGCAACAACGTACCAATCTTGTCTTTGATCTATAGGTAAGACAACAAAAATAGAGCCGTAATCATTACTATTAGGATCACATCGAACCAACAATAAGTCTGAATCTCCATAGAACTCTCCAATAATTAAGTCACTTTGAAGAGCGTCATTATTACGATTAATTTTATAAATTTTTGAAGCAAAAGTTACCTCCTCAATAGAATATAATTTTAAGCCCCATTGTCCGTATTCTTGATCTTTAAATAGATCTGCACGGTAATACCCCCATTTTTAATTGAATTAATGGGTAGAAAATCTAAAGCCTTGTTATTGTTTAAAAATAGGTGGACAACCATTTACTGACATATGAGGTCGTTCATGATTATAAAAGTACTGCCAGTCAGTTGTATAGTCCTGCACCTCGCTCAGATCTCGAAATAAATATTGATTTAGACACTCATAACGTACTGTACGATTAAATCGCTCAACATATGCATTTTGCTGTGGATTGCCTGGTTGAGTAAATACATGCTCAATACCATGCTGATCACACCACTTTTCCATCAGCTCACTTATATACTCTGGGCCGTTGTCGGTTCTAATGCGTTTAGGTTTGCCTCGCCATTCAATGAGCTGATCAAGTCCTCTCAGTACACGTTCTGCTGGCAATGAAAAGTCAATCAATATATCCAATGACTCGCGATTATAGTCATCAATCACGTTGTGAACTCGATAACTACGTCCATCACTGAGTTGATCATGCATAAAGTCCATTGACCATGATTCATTCTTAGCTGTCGGTACTGCAAGGGTTTCTGGCTGTTCTCGTTTAATCCGCTTATTAGGCTTGATTCTTAAATTAAGCTCAAGCTCCTTATAAATGCGATAGACACGTTTGTGGTTCCATTTGTATTTTTTAACATTACGCAAATACAGGAAACAAAGCTTGAAGCCCCATGTTTTATGATCATTGGTTAATTGAATCAACCATTCGGCAATCTGTTGATTCTCTTCATCTAAACGAGCTTTATAGCGATAACACGTTTGACTGACTTTAAAAATTAAGCAGGCCATGCTGATTGAAATCTTAAATTGCTCAGTAGCTTGCTGAGCAAGTGACTTTCGCTGAACAGGCCTTAAAACTTTTTTAAAAGTGCATCTTGCAAGATGTCTGACTTTAGCCGCTCATCAGCATACATGCGTTTTAAACGGGCATTTTCAGCCTCAAGTTCTTTAAGCCGCGTCATCATTGAAAGATCCATGCCGCCATATTTGGACTTCCACTTGTAGAATGTAGCAGAGCTCATACCATGTTCGCGGCACAAGTTCGGTATGGGTGTTCCTGCTTCAGCTTGCTTCAAGATACTCATGATCAAGCTGTCTGAATACTTAGATGTTTTCATAGAAAATCTCCTTAAATCAAGGTTATTCGATTTTCTACTTTTAAACTCAATTATTTTTAGGGAGGATTACCATATAAGCCCAATAAGCTCAAAAGCCCAGTAATGACCCAGATGCTATTCAATAAGGTTTGTGGAATAAAATATTGAATATAGCGAGGGGAATAACCTAAATGAAAACTCGAAATGAGTAGGAAGATAAAAATACAAGCAAACCAAATGGAATGTCGAGAGAAAAAAGTATTTAAAAGTTTATGTCTGATAGTTTGTGCTGGACTTGGCATGTTTTAAAAAATCTTATGAGCTCAGTTTCTATTAATTTGCCGAGTTTATGTACAATGCTCAAGCGTTAATTTGTTGATTCAGTGTAGCTTTATAAAAATAGTACATAAGAATTTTTAAATTTTCATTTAAAGCCAAATCAGATAAGAAAAGCAGAAATGTTCTTTAAGAAAATTTATGAAAAGTAGCGCGGTTCTTGTTATTTCACAGTGTACAAAATGGAGGTTAAAGTGATTTTACTTTCTAAACACGAGGTGCTGAATATGACTATGAAATCTATTCGTTATAATAATGCCGACCTAGCCTGCCTATGTCAGTAATTGATTATAGCCATGAGAAATTAGCGCTACGGCATAAGGTATTCAGCAGATACTTATGCTGTAGTTCCTTTGACCTAAACGACTAAAATTACAAAAATATTCTAAGAAATTATCCAGTCCCAGCGTTGGGACTTTTTTATGTGTTGATATTTTAAGGGAAAATCTAAGCATAAATAATGTACTAGATATTCATTATGCGTTAGAAGTTGTCACCTCAAATAAAAGAATGATACGCGGTAAGGTCATCCGCAAGTGTTTGAGACAGGACTACATTTATTTAAAAATGTTTTTGCGATACTTTGAATAAGTAGACGTTAGTGAACGAGTTTTGCGGATGACAATGGTTTTGGGTACTTTTGCCGAAACAAAAGTACCTCCAGCCGAAGGCTAATTCCTTTATTTAAGCCCTAGATGTAAGACTCCGTCGAATAGACTTAAAAATCATTTTTAAAATGCGAAATTACTTTTATGTGCGTAACATTAGTTAGTATTTAAGGTAGCAGAAAACCTTAGATCAGTTTAGTCATTGCGTTGTTGTACAACGACAGCGACTTCTTCAGGTTCAATTTTCTGAATCTTTTTACCAAAACTACGTAGCCACCAAGTTAACTGAGAGGTAAATGGTACTGTTGCGCTAACTTCAACCCAGCCATCTTCGGTTTTTTGAATCACTTGATCTTTACTTAGCTGACTTTCTTCAAAATAAACTGCTTCTGATTCCGACATGGTTAATTTGAGCTGAATCATTTCAGTCGGCTTATTGAAGTCCACACGGAAGCCAAGCGCTCCAGAGTCAATATAGGCATCGATATCAAAATCGACAGGGTGTAATGCACGTGAATTTAAGACCGTAGCAGATTTAAAACGATGTAAAGCAAAGGTTTGGATGTCTGTTTTGTCATGACGTGTGCACACCAAATAAATAATTGCACCTTTTTGGACCAAAGCCAGTGGATTTAAAATATAGGTCTTTTCTTCGCTTTGCTGTCCACGACCTTGATATAGACATTCAAGTTGTTTGTCTTGTAGTAAACCTTCATAAATCGATTGCTGTGCGGCCTTTTCAACCACTGGTGGAATCAATGGCTGAGTTGCTGGCACGATACGCACGCGGTTAATCCACTGACGAACATTATTTTGCGACGACAGGCTCCGACGTGCGAGGTCAAACCAAGGATTCATTTCTTCAATTAAGCTTGGTGGAAGCAAATGTTTTAGGTGTTCCTCAACCATCATAAAGGTGACCGCTTGTGAGCTAGTCATATGTGGCAAGCTTTGAATCGGTGCATCAGAACGCCAACGCCAGCCTTGTGGAGTTGTTTTACTACTCTCAATTGGGAAACGCAGAGAAATTTGATTTAAGTCACGCTGAATGGTGCGTAGGCTGATATCAATGCCTTCACGGTTCAGTATTTCTTGTAATTCACGCGTACCCATCCACTTACCTGTGGACAGTCGTGAAAGAATTTGCCACTGACGATAGAGGCTGTTCGACGTTTCTTTTTCTTGTGAAGACATAATCTAGTGCTTGAACTTGGACTTAAATGAATAAAATGATGCTGTGGGACACAATAAGAAATCTTCCTGCGTTAAGCAAGTCTTCATCTGAAAAAACTAAGATGATTTTAATAACGCAATTTGACACAACTTGAGCAGTTACATGCTGTACCACTTTGCAAAAATGATGCATAAATAATCAAAGAGAAGCAGCATATGTATTGATGGCATATATATTGCTTTATCTGATTTACAAAACATGACAAAAACATGGAGTTGCTATGCTGAAAGAAAATCGTAATACAACTTCAAATGGAATTGAGGGTTATGAGGCAAAGTTAGTCAATACTTCTGTCTCTACATTAAAAACTTTACCACTTGCTCGAGGACATGCGCTGTTTAATCAATTTTATTCGGATTTTTTTAATGAAATGCGCGATAGCAAAACGGTAGCTAAAGAATCATGCCAACGGATAGAGCAGTGGTTATCACAGCATACGCTTGATGAATTGAAGCAGCTGAATCAGGTTGCAAAACAACATTTTCTCTATGAAGGCATTACCTTTACAGTGTATGGCGAAGATGAGGGCATTGAACGCACCATACCTTATGATCTTATTCCTCGTGTGATTGCACGAAAGGAATGGAATAATTTATCTCTAGGCTGTGCACAGCGCGTGAAAGCACTCAATCTGTTTTTACATGATGTCTATCATCAACAAGATATTTTAAAAGCAGGAATTATTCCTGAACTGCAAGTCTTAACCCATGAAGCCTATTTGCCACAAATGTATATGCATGGGCTAAAAGGTAAAATTTATAGCCAAATCAGTGGCATTGATATCATCCGAGATCAATCAGGCGAATTTTACGTCCTTGAGGATAATCTTAGAACACCGTCTGGTGTGTCGTATATGCTAGAAAGCCGTAAGATCAGTCAAAAACTGATGCCTGAACTTTGCCAGCAAAGCAACATCATGGGGATTGAGCAGTATCCGCAGCTTTTACGTGAAATTCTTGCAGAAAATGCCTACGTCGATAACCCGTTTATCGTGGTTTTAACCCCAGGGCGTTTTAACAGTGCTTATTATGAACATGCTTTTTTGGCAAGGGAGATGGATGTACCCTTAGTGACATCGCGTGACCTTTATGTAGAAAACGATAAGGTTTATGTGAAAACCATTAAAGGCCGACAACAGGTTGATGTAATTTATCGTCGTGTGGATGATGCTTTTCTCGATCCATTATGTTTCAAACCTGACAGTACTTTGGGCGTAGCAGGGCTCATGTCAGCGTATATGCAACATAATGTGGTCATTGCAAATGCACCGGGAACAGGCGTAGCAGATGATAAATCGATTTATCCATATGTGGATAAAATGATTCATTTCTATTTAGGCGAACAAGCGATCCTGAAAAATGTGCCGACCTATCAATGTCGTGAGCAGAACGAATTGGATTATGTGCTCTCGAATATCGAAAAATTGGTGGTCAAAGAAGCGCAGGGTTCAGGTGGTTACGGCATGCTGATCGGTCCACAAGCTTCTTTACAAGAATTAAATAGCTTTAAAGATAAAGTGGCCGCAGCACCACATTTATATATTGCACAGCCGACTTTAAATTTATCTGTCAGCCCAACCCTAAGTGAGGCGGGTGTTTCGGAACGCCATATCGATTTACGCCCATTTGTACTGAGTTCACCATATCGAACTGAAATTGTACCGGGTGGCTTAACTCGTGTCGCGATGCAAGCAGGTTCATTGGTAGTGAATTCTTCTCAAGGCGGCGGCATTAAAGATACGTGGGTAGTAGACGATTTACGCTCATAGCACTCCAGTGAAGGAGCAAAACATGATTTTATTAAACAGTAATGCAGAACATATTTTTTGGTTGGGGCGTTATTTAGCACGTACTCAATATTTATGCAGTATTTTCCCTTTTCAAGATGTTGATACGGCATTGAACTATGCACATGCTTTTTGTTTGCCAGCATTTGATGCCGACTCAATGAATGAGTTAGTTTTAAATGCGGAGCAGCCGGCGTCATTTTCCAGCCAATTTCAATATGCGCAAAGTAATATTCAGGACTTAAGGGGTGTACTTTCAGCAAAAAGTTATGCAGAACTCAGCCGTTTAATTCGTAATGCGAGTGATAACCCAGGTTATATCTGTGACGTGGTAACAGATTGCCAAGATGTTTTAGAGTCCGAATCTGAAGATGTATTTTTATTTTTTAGTTTAGGACAAGCCATAGAGCAGCTTGATCGCCAGTTACGCATGCAGCAGGACATTCAACACACCCTAGCGAAGATTGAACATATTGTCATGGCTTTAGTTCAGTTTGGATGGGAAAGCGTGCAAGAGGCATGGTTGGCACTTAAACAGCAGCCGAATAGCCAAAACTTCTACCATTTCAGTGATCATATCCAAAATATGTTTGAGGTGGCTGTATGAGGCTCATGATCAACCATCAGACCCATTATGTTTACACTGATGTGGTAAACAGAAGCATTCAATATATCAAAATGACCCCGTCCACCAATGCACACCAACAGGTGCAAAATTGGGATGTGAGTGTGCCGGGGCAGCGTGATATGCAATTGGATACTTTTGGTAATGTGTGGTTGACCACAACTCAGCGCGAACCTTATTTGCAAATGACCATTATGGCGCAGGGCATCGTAGAGATGAATTTGAGCTCAACTGATTCAAATGCAGATGATTTAAACCCAAAATTGTTTTTACAGCCAACGTCGAGTACGCAGTGCGATATTCACATGAAAAGTTTTGCCGATTGTTATGTCCCTCGTATCAATCGTGCCAATCTGATTTTTTTGGCTGAAGCAATCTTGGCGCATATTCCCTATGTTTCCAATCAAACATCTGTTCATACTTCAGCGATTGATGCTTTTCATCATAAGCAAGGGGTATGTCAGGATCATAGCCATGTCATGATCGCAATGTGTCGCTATTTGGGTATTCCTGCACGTTATATTTCTGGGTATTTATTTGTACCGAATACTAGCCACCTTGCCAGTCACGCTTGGGTAGAAGTCTATATCGAAAATAAATGGTATTGTTTTGATGTCAGTAATCAGCTATTTACACCACAATCACATATCTATGTCGCGATTGGGCGGGACTACTGGGATGTAGCTCCAGTTCGAGGTGTTCGTGATAAAGGTGGTATTGAGTCTATGAGCTCAATTGTACAAGTGCTGAGTTGTTAATCATTTGAGGGATAAAAATGACCTATTGTTGTGCATTACGGTTAAAAGATGGCATGGTATTTATCAGTGATACACGGACAAATGCAGGTGTTGACCATATTTCAGTTTTTCGTAAACTTTATACCTTTGGTATTGCGGGTGAGCGATTTATTACCATCCAAACCTCTGGAAATTTAGCCACAACACAAGCAGTCATCGGGCATTTACAAAATCAACTAGAGGTCAAACAAGAGCCGAATTTATATAGTGTAAATACGATGTTCGAAGTGGCTGAATTGGTTGGGCATACCTTAAAAAAAGTCATCTCAGATGTCACATCCGATACTTTAGAACAAAGTAATTATTACTGTAGTTTATTGGTAGGCGGTCAAATTGGTAGTGCAGATATGCAGTTATATAACATCTATCCGCAAGGCAATTTTATTTGTGCGACACCGGATACCCCATATTTTCAAATTGGCGAAAGCAAATATGGCAAGCCGATACTCGACCGAACTTTGCGTTACGATATGCCACTCGATGAAGCAATGCGTTGTAGCTTAATTTCTTTTGATTCAACGATACGCTCAAATGTGTCTGTAGGTATGCCTTTAGATGCTTTGGTTTATAAAAAGGACAGTTTAGAAATACCAAATGGTAAGCGCATTTATGAAGAAGACCCATATTTCACCATGATCAGTAAAGGTTGGTCAAAGGCATTGCGTCAGGGCTTAATCGAATTGGCAAAACCAACAGCTGACTATTTTCAATAACGATTTGATCTACGAATAGATCAATTTAAAAAGCGAATAAAAAAAGCGAGATAAAAAAAAGCCCAGAATTGATCTGGGCTTTTTGATTTGGCTAATTAAGCTAATTTACGTACAGGGCGCGCGCTCATACGGCATAATAATTCATAGCCAATGGTTCCGTTTGCTTCTGCAACGTCATCAACTAAACGGTCTTTACCCCAAAGCTCAACTTCAGTGCCTATTGGTGCATGCATACCAGTGATATCAATCGCAATCATATCCATGGCAACACGGCCAATCACACGCGTTTTCTGTCCATGGATGGATACATAGTTTTGTTTAGGGAAGGCACGTGGATAACCGTCACCATAACCAATCGACACAATCGCAAGATTCATTTCTTGTTCTGCAACGAAAGTCGATCCATAACCCACAGATTCACCAGCTTGAATGGTATTTAAAGCAATCACTTCAGCGGTAAAGGTCATCACCGGTTTAAGATCTAATGCTTCTACAGAACGGTCTGAGAAAGGTGTCGCGCCATATAGCATGATGCCTGGGCGAACAAAATCAAAATTCAGTTCTGGCCATTTGAAAATCGCAGCCGAGTTACAGCACGAACCCATGATTGGCGCACAAGCTTCTTTTACGTGTAAGAATTGTTCACGTTGTTGGTCATTTAAAGGATGATTTTCTGCGTCTGCATTGGCAAAGTGCATCGCCAGTACGCAAGTAAAACCTTCCGCCTTTAAAGCATTGATGACATCAATAATTTCAGGCACTTTAAAGCCTAAACGGTTCATACCGCTGTTGAGTTTGACCCAAACTTTCAGACCTTGAGCAATATAGGCATCCTTATGTGCACGTAACCAATCTAGTTGTTGCTTATGATGCACCACACATTCAATTTTTTTATCGATGATAATTTGCATTTCATCATCTGAGAAAATGCCTTCAATTAAAGTAATGGGTTGTTCATAACCCAGTTCACGAATTTCTAAGGCTTCTTCTAGGCAGGCAACACCGAAGGCATCACTGTCTTCTAAGGCTGCTAAGCAGTCTTTAACTCCATGTCCATAAGCATTGGCTTTCACCATGCTTACAATTTTAGCGGTTGGGGCAAGTTGTTTGACACGGTTTAAATTATATTGAAGTGCTTGTTGATCAATATAAACTGTAGCTTGGCGCACCCTAAATACTCCTACAGGGTCGATGAATTAATGGATGATAAAGAGTCTTTACTCTTCATCATCATACTGAGCATAAAACTCAGGAGAGAGGTTACTAAATTTGGTGTATTGACCTTCGAAGGCAAGACGCACAGTACCAATTGGACCGTTACGCTGTTTACCAATAATAATTTCTGCAGTACCTGCTTCTTTAGACTCTTTGTTATAAACCTCGTCGCGGTAAATAAACATGATCAAATCGGCATCCTGCTCGATTGCACCTGATTCACGTAAGTCGGACATCACTGGGCGTTTATTTGGACGGTTTTCCAGTGATCGGTTCAACTGTGACAGTGCAATTACTGGGCAGTGCATTTCTTTAGCCAGTGCTTTTAAGCTTCGTGAAATTTCCGAGATCTCACCGACACGGTTATCACCCATACCTGGGACTTTCATTAACTGTAAGTAATCGACCATGATGCAACCGAGCTTACCACCATGCATTTTTGCAATACGGCGAGCACGAGCACGTACTTCCGTTGGCGGTAGCGCTGAGGAGTCATCAATGTATAAGTTCTTTTCTTGTAAATGCACGATGGTACTGGTCACTTTAGACCATTCATCTGCATCCATTTTACCGGCACGTAAATGCCCTTGATGTACACGACCAAAGGAGGAAATTAAACGCATCGCAATGGAGTCGGCTGGCATCTCCATTGAATAAACCAGAGCGGGTAAGTTATTGTTAAACAATACACTTTCAACCAAGTTCATGGCGAAAGTTGTTTTACCCATAGATGGACGTGCGGCAACAATAATTAAATCGCCTGCTTGCATACCTGAAGTTTTATTATCGAGTTCAACGAAGCCAGTGGTTAAACCGGTAATACTGCCTTCCGTTTGTGATAGTTCATTTAACTTATCAAAAACACTAGCAACAACTGAGTTAATCGCTTTCGGCCCTTGGGCTTTGGCGTTGTTATTGTGTTGTTCAGCAATAGAGAAAATATTGGTTTCTGCGAGATCTAAAATTTCACTGACCGTACGACCTTTGGTGTCATAGGCATTTTGTAAAATTTCTGAGCTGACTTTAATCATGCTGCGTAAAGTGGAAAATTCTTTAATTTTTGCAGCATAAGTTTCAAGGTTATAGAAACTTGAAGGTGAATCTGACATGAGTTGCATCAGATATTCTTCACCACCTGCAGCATCCAGCAAGTTTTGTTTAATCAGCCAGTCATTGACCAAGACCGCATCATAAGGTGAGCTATCTTTTGATAACTGGTCGATGGCACGGAAAATATATTTATGACGAGTCGCATAAAAATCAGCTTCAGTCAGTACATCACCCACTTGCTCAAAAGATTCTGCAACGGTCATCAGTGCAGCAAGCACAGCTTGTTCAATCGCAAGGTTATGGGGTGGGGTACGAAACTCTTTCAACGAACTTTGTTCTGTGGTTTTTGCTGTTGGCGTAGAGTTTGGCTTGCTGGCATTCGCCTGTGACATAAAAATCCCTGATGCTGAAACCATTTAATGTGATGGAAATGGGTGCTAATTACAGTTTTTTCAACTCTTCATTGAACTGAAATGATAGGCGTTTTCTACAGAAATGCGAACAAGTATTTCCGATTAATTCGTCATACATTGAATTGAATGAAGAGTTGAAAATATAAAAAAAGTTGGAGCACTATTTTTTACAGATAAAAAAAGAGCATGCGTAAGCATGCTCTTTTCTTTGCAAGAAATTACTCAGCTACGATAGTAACTAGAACTTCTGCAACAACATCATGATGCAATTGGATTGCGATGTTGAATTCACCAGTGTTGCGAAGCGCACCATTTGGTAAACGAACTTCTGCGCGGTCTACAACAAGACCAGCATTAGTTAACGCGTCAGCGATGTCACGAGTACCGATAGAACCGAATAGTTTACCTTCGTCACCAGCTTTAGCAGTGATCACGATGTTAACTTCGTTCAATTGGTCAGCACGTGCTTGAGCAGCAGCTAATACTTCAGCTTCTTGTTTCTCAAGTTCAGCACGACGAGCTTCAAATGCAGCAGTGTTAGCTTCAGTAGCAGCAACTGCTTTACCTTGAGGGATAAGGAAGTTACGGCCGTAACCAGCTTTAACTGAAACTTTATCGCCTAATTTACCAAGGTTTTTAATGCGTTGTAATAAGATAATATCCACAGCTCAACCTCACTTATGATTGTCAGTGTAAGGGATCAAAGACAAGTAGCGAGCTTGTTTGATAGCAAGCGCTAATTGACGTTGGTAACGAGCTTTAGTACCTGTAATACGGCTAGGAACAATCTTGCCGTTTTCAGTGATGTACTGTTTTAAAGTGTCGATATCTTTGTAGTCGATGTACGTAACGTTCTCAGCTGTAAAGCGGCAGAACTTGCGACGACGGTAAAAACGTGCCATGTTATGTTCTCCTTATGCTTCAGCAGAGTCTTGAGCTTGTTGTGCTTCTTCACGTTGAGCTTTACGCGCACGTTTTTCTTCAGCACTCTTAGCCAATAGTGACTCTTCAGTGATAGCGTTTTCACGACGGATGATAAGGCTACGAATGATTGCATCGTTGTAACGGAACAATTCTTCTAGCTCATCAAGAGTAGTTTGACCACACTCAACATTCATAAGAATGTAGTGAGCTTTGTGGATCTTGTTGATTGGGTAAGCCAATTGACGACGACCCCAGTCTTCAAGACGGTGGATTTGACCTTCAGCTTCTTTGATGTGAGTTAGGTAACGTTCTACCATACCCACAACTTGATCGCTTTGGTCTGGATGTACCAATAGTACGATTTCGTAGTGACGCATTGTCAGCTCCTTACGGTTTAGGCAGCCCCAATCATTAATTGATTGAAGCAAGGAGTCACAACTAAAGTTGTGTCGCAATAATTGCGAAGCGTGAATTTTAGAGCGTTTAGGTTTGAAATACAAGGCATGGATTTAAAATGCTTGAATTATTTATGGTTTAAGGCCGATTAGCGGTACGCAATAAAAACACCACATAACCTTTAAAATAAGGATCTTGAATTAAATGTTGAGGTGCGTGCCAACGGCCATTTTGTACGAGGCCTATTTTATAGGGTAGTTTTAATTTTGAGACTTTATTCAGATAACTCGTGTAATTTTCGATCGTGGTACTACCGCGATAAGTTTGAATGGCGATCTCATCAATATTGCGTCGTAATACACTGAGCGTTTGCTGATCTTGAACATTGGTCCAATCCATTAAACCTGTAATACTTAAACGATATTTTTGAGGTAGTTGCTTTCGTAAATATTCAAGGAATAAGGCATATTGATGAATATTTTTAGTTTTGGCGTCAAAATCGATTTGTAAGCCTTGGATCTGATTGCCGTTATTTTCCCAATGTTTAAGCCGCTGCAAAATTTGCTGAATATTGTTATTTGACCATTGTAAATGATGGCTACGGATTACAATCCAAATTTTCTGCTGTGGTTTATGGAGGACTTGAATGCCTTGAGGGATAAACTCGGATCGTTTTAAAGGTTTATTCCAATTCAATTCACCTTGTAAAATATAGAGCTCCGTGGCTTGCTGTAAGTAGGGGCTACTAGAAATATTGCCCCAAATCCAAAAACTTGAATAATGTGCTGCATCAACACGTTGCTGTAATTTGGTTTGAGCCTGTTGTGTTTTTCCAGATTGGGCAGGTGTGCAAGCAGAGCACAAACCTATACTCAAGATAAGCAAAAGTCGAAATGTTCTTGACCACTTGATCACCTGCAAAATCATCATCAATTACCAATAATATTTTAGAGATTTAGCCCAGCTGGTTTCTGGATAGTCGCGTTTGATTTGATCAAACCATTGTTTTCGAACCGACTTATTTACATCTTTGTCTTGGCATTCATTATTGCCACTTGGCGCATAACATTGAATGGCACGGTACAGCGCATAAGCCGTTAATTCAGATTTTGTCCCTGTTTTAATAATGTTTTTATATACATCGCCACGGGCAAAATAAGTACCCTTGAAACTTTGCAGTGAATGATCAGGCAGGTAGTTGAGATTTAGTATGGTATAGGCTTGTGAACTACGCGCATATTCACCTAAGCATAAATTAAGGCTCAGGTCTTTTGGGTTGACTTGCAATTGTTGGGTCAAAGTTGCCAAGTCAGGACATTTAATCGAATTGCTCACGCTTGCACCTTTCCATAAGAAATTTGCAAATGATGGCTGATTGCGAAACTTCGCCGCAGTGTTTTGTTCAGTATTAAATTGAGCCGCGTTGCTTGGTAATTCACGATACGCTTGGTTAAATAAATCAAAGTTTTGATAAGCCAATGACTTATTTAGTAGGGTATAAAGCGCAACATTTTTTTGATCTTGCGTGGCCACGTTATTTTTGACCACAGACATTAAACTTTGTTCATTCGCTGCATCGACTAAATATTGTTGCTGTAGATAAGCTTGCTTGATTTTGGCTGAAGAACCAATAAATTGTGCAGTATTTTGCTGTTGAGCATAGTAGCGATAGAGCATAAGTTCAGCCAATCCACGTTGTTCGGCGGTTTTGCTGATGGAAAGTAGGTTTTCCCAATATTTTTGAGTGGTTTGATTTCGCCCACTAGCTTCCAGAATGCGGCCTTTAAGTAGTAGCTGACTCAACTGTAGGTAACTGTTGATGCTGCTCGGTACTTGTTGTGGCAGATATTTGAGTGCTTCTTGTGCTTTGTTTTGCACATAAAATAAGTGATTTGCCTGCAAATACTGGAACAGTTCTGGTGAGTCTTTAAAATAATTTTTCTGTGCGTTTAACTCAGCCCATGAAATGACCACATCATCTGCCGTTTCTTTTTTGCGCATATGCATAAGGTCATAAATGCTAAGAAAAAATGGATCTTTCAAATTTTTGACATTGAGTCTATTACTTTGAAAAACATGTCGATCTAATTCATAAGGTAGATTTGGCAATTCTAAATTATAGACGCTGGATGTTGGATGATTGATTTGCCAGACATATTCATTGATCAGTAAATCGTGTTTACCACTCAGCCAAAAACCACGTCTTAATAAACCGCGTGCGCTTGCTGCATATTGACCTTGCGGATAGAGCTTAAAGTACTGAGTAATGTTATTAAAAAAAGTGGTTAATAAGTTTTGATTGAGTTTGTCATGTACTAAATCACCATATTTACCAACACCACTTTGATAGGCTTCATTTAAGGTGCTACGAATCAGCATATATTGAGAAGTTTCTTTTAACCACGCTTGATCAACATTGGTTAGTACTGAATAAATCTTAGTCGCTGTGGAAAAGTTAGTATTATAAAAAGAGATCGTTGCATTTAGATAGGATACATATTGACGTGCAGCGGCAGACCAATTTGGATTCACGCTCAGTAAAGCTAATGTGTTTTCACAATTATTAATTTTTTCACGCTCATGGATCAACATGTCTTTTTCACTGCTTGAAAGCTTAGTGTCCGTTTTGACTTGTTGAATAAACGCGTGCGCACCATTTTGCAGGCTATTGCAATGCTCGTTATAGCTTAAATCTGGTGCTTTTAGAGGTTTGCGTGCATTTGGCAATTTATTGTGGCTATTCACTAAAAGACTGGAAACTTCAAAAGGAACTTTGCTATAGCTAGTTGTCCATAAAGTGGATTTTTCTTCTTGAATATTAAATTTGGCAATGCCTAAATCGCTAAGCAACAGCAGCATATTGGTTTGATTGTCATTTGCCGGCGTGAGCGCAGGCAATTCATTGCATGCAGTATAGGCAGTGGTCTGAATTTCAGTCGAAGGTTCACAATAGACATCCATACCTGCATGACTGTGTGCACTAAAGAAAATGCCAAAAGGAATAAATGATGTGAAAAGAGCAGAGCGAAGAATTTTTTGTTGAGAAGACATAAGGCACAGTTATTTATAATTGTAGGTGCAATGATATCAAGTGGGGAAAGTTGATTGAAGATGCCTAGAAATAAAAAAAGATAGAGTAAAACTCTATCTTTTTTAAAAAAATACAATTGGCTTTAGAGGGGCAGTGGAAGTAAAACTAAAAATTAAACTAATCACTGTGATCAATTTGACCGAAAACATGAAATATTGTTTTGCCCAAACTTGATCATCTTCAGCTTTGAATCCTTGAATGGTTAAATAAATCCAATACAGACTTAAGGCATTCAGGACAATCATATAAATCCAATTGGCATAACCATAAAAGTATAAACCATTCATGGTCATGCAGAACAAAAACACATAAACCAAAGACTCAACTTTGGTACGGTGAATTGAACGAGCTACAGGTAAAATTGGAATACCTGCATTTTTGTAATCATCAAATCGGTAAACAGCAATTCCCCAAGAATGAGGCATTTGCCAAAATGCATAACCAATAAAAATCAGTAATGCACCTAAATCAAACTGGTTTGCAACAGCCGTATACCCGATTACAGGTGGTGCTGCGCCAGAAAGACTGCCGATAATGGTTTGATGAATTGTTGTTCGTTTTGTCCATAAGCTGTAAAAACCAACGTATACGACAAAACCAATAACAGCAAAAAGAAAAGCGTAAGCATTTACCCAGAACCATAAAATGCTAAAACCAATTACACCTAAAACTAAAGCAAAAACTAAAGCAACAGGAATCGAGATTGATTTTTTAACCATCGCACGATTTTGTGTGCGTTGCATTTTTGAGTCGATGTCTTGGTCAATAACGTTATTGACAACACATCCAGAAGCGACCACAAAGAGGGTGCCTAAGAGGGTAAGAAGCAACAGAAGGAAATCTACAGAACCTTGGGCAGCTACAAAGTAGCCACCCAAAGCGGTAACAAAGTTACCAAAGAGAATTCCTGGTTTAGTCAGGAATAAATACTTTTTCAGCATGACGACCAGTTTAGATCATCATGTTGAAGTGAAGGTAGTTCATAATCCACACAGAACCTACTAAAAGGATAGCAATTGTGAGGATTGTATAAACAAATGCAATCACGTTCCAGCGTTGCTCTGAAGAAGAGTTCATATGCAGGAAGTAAACTAACTGAATAAGAACCTGAGCAACCGCAGTAATCGCGATTACGGCAACCAATAGACCGCGGCTAAAACCACCTGCCATTACCATACCGAATGGAATTACGGTAAGTAGAACAGAAAGGATAAAACCGATTGTATATTGTTTAACGTTACCGTGAGCTGCACCAGCAGAGTTATGATCGTGACTCATTAGATAACTCCCATCAAGTAAACAACGCTGAATACGCAGATCCAAACGATGTCAAGGAAGTGCCAGAACAAGCTTAGGCAAGCAAGACGACGAGTGTTTGGAAGTGTCAAACCATATTTCTTGATTTGGAACATCAACACAAGCATCCATACCAAACCAGAAGTTACGTGAATACCGTGCGTACCAACTAAAGTAAAGAACGCAGATAAGAACGCACTTGTGCTTGGTCCATGACCAGCATGAACTAAATGATTGAACTCATAAAGTTCCATGCCAATGAAGGCTGCACCAAATACCCAAGTAACTGCTAACCAAGTTAAAACTTGACCAACATTTTTCTTGTATGCTGCAAGAACAGCAAAACCAAAAGTTACAGAAGAGATAAGAAGGGCGAAAGTTTCAGTTAAAACGAAACCTAAAGATTCACCAAACAGCTCTTGTGCACTTGGCGTACCCACTGGAACGTGGCTACTTAATACAGCGAACGCGATGAAGAGTGTCCCGAAAAGAACCAAGTCACTCATCAAGTAAGTCCAGAAACCAAAGACAGTGATGTCAGTATCATCGTGATGATGATGTTCGTCATGTCCGTGGTTGTCGTGATGAAGTACTTCAGCCATTGTCTTAGTCCTTCTTCAAATGTTTTTCAAGAAGCGCGTAGCGTTCATTTTCAATACGTTCAACTTCTGCAGCTGGAACATAGTAGTCAACTTTCTTAGTGAAAGAAGAAACGATGAAGCTGATAATTGAAGCAATGAAAGTTACAACGACTAACCACCAAATATGCCAGATTAATGCGAAGCCCATAACTGTAATAAACATTGCAATTACGAAACCAGCCGCACGGTTTGTTGGCATGTGGATGTCTTCATAGGTAGTTGGTTTAGCGTATGCAACACCATTTTCTTTGTCAGTCCAGAAAGTATCAATACCATTGATCTTTGGAAGATAAGCAAAGTTATAGAATGGTGAAGGAGATGAAGTAGCCCACTCAAGAGTACGACCATCCCAGATATCGCCAGTAACGTCCATGTTGTCTTTGCGTTGAAGGAAACCAACAACAATTTGCATAACAAAACAGAAGATACCGATAGCAACCAATACAGAACCAAATAAAGCGATCGCTAAGTACGGATCCCATTCAGGGTTGTCATATGTATTCAAACGACGAGTCATACCCATGAAACCAAGGATATAAAGTGGCATGAATGCAAAGTAGAAACCGAAGAACCAGAACCAGAACGCTGCTTTACCCCAAGTTTCATTCAGTTTCCAACCAAACATTTTTGGCCAGTAGAAAATGATACCCGCGAACATCGCGAACACAACACCACCAATAATTACGTTATGGAAGTGAGCGATAAGGAATAAAGAGTTGTGTACTAAGAAGTCCGCTGGTGGAACTGCCATTAATACGCCTGTTAAACCACCAATACCGAAAGTCACAAGGAAGCCAAGTGTCCAAAGCATAGGAGTTGTATAGGTGATGCGGCCCTTGTACATGGTGAATAACCAAGAGAAGATTTTCACACCAGTTGGGATCGCAATGATCATGGTCATGATACCGAAGAACGCGTTAACGTTGGCACCAGCACCCATTGTAAAGAAGTGGTGAACCCAAACAACCAGTGAAAGAACACCAATTGCTACAGTTGCGTACACCATAGATTTGTAGCCGAACAACGCTTTGCGTGAGAACACAGCAGTAACTTCTGAGTAAATACCAAAAGCAGGTAATACCAAGATGTAAACTTCTGGGTGACCCCAAGTCCAAATCAAGTTTACATACAACATTGGGCTACCACCCATGTCATTTGTAAAGAAGTGGAAGCCGAAGTAACGGTCAAGTGAAAGCATTGCAATAGTCGCAGTCAAAACTGGGAAAGTTGCAACGATAAGCACTACAGTAACTAATGCAGTCCAAGTGAAAATAGGCATGTCCATAAGTTTCATGCCAGGCGCACGCATTTTGATGATGGTAACGAAGAAGTTAACACCAGTAAGAAGCGTACCTAGACCAGAAACCTGAAGTGCCCAGATATAGTAGTCTACACCTACACCTGGAGAGTATTCGATGCCAGAAAGTGGAGGGTAAGCCATCCAACCTGTTGCAGCGAATTCACCAATTGCAAGAGAAGCCATCATTAAGCCCGCAGCGCCGGCAAATAACCAGAAGCTTAGAGAGTTTAATAATGGGAATGCTACGTCACGCGCACCAATTTGGAGTGGTACAGCAACGTTCATTAAACCAACAACTAGACCCATTGCTACGAAGAAGATCATGATTACGCCGTGGGCAGTAAAGATCTGGTCATAGTGTTCTGGGTGTAAGTAACCTTCACCGCCACCTTTTGCAAGGAACAGTTGAAGACGCATCATAATCGCATCGGCAAAACCACGCACAAGCATGACAATTGACACGAGGATATACATGATACCAATTTTTTTATGGTCTACAGATGTGAACCATTCGTTCCACAAGTAGCCCCATTTTTTAAAGTAGGTGATACCAGCAACAATTGCGATACCGCCAAGGATCATCATTGCAACAGTAACCAACACGATTGGATCGTGTGGAATTGCATCTGGTCCTAACTTACCTAATAAGCTCATGTCTTATTCCCCTGCAACAGTCGCATGTTCAACGCCTGCATGAGCTTCAGAAGCAGCAGCTTCGTGTCCAACAGTAGCTGTATAATCAGCACCGTGGTAGTTGCTCATGTATTTGTTAATCACTGATTCGAACAATTTAGGTTCTACTGAAGAGTAATAAGTCACTGGGTGTGGCTTAGTAGGGTAAGGCTTCATTGCTTCAGCTAGAGCCTTCTCTTCAGGAGTAGTTGCTTTGGCAACTAAAACTTCGATCTGGTGTTTAGAACGGTTGCCGTCACGTAAGGTTGCAAATTCAGCTTGGTCTAAAACAGTTTTTTGAACCGCTTCAGGATTAACTGAAGAACCATTACCAGCTTTAACAGCAGAAACCCATTCAGCAAACTGAGCATCAGTCACAGCATGTGCACGGAAGCGCATTTGTGAGAAGCCATAACCTGAATAGTTAGAAGAGAAACCACGGAAGCCTTCAGCAGGACTAGTTTCATCAGCTAATAAGTTCAAGTGAGTTTGCATACCTGCCATAGCATAAATCTGACCACCTAACGCCGGAATGAAAAATGAGTTCATTGTGAAGTTAGATGTTAAACGAAGGCTTACAGGAGTTTTCTCAGGGAAGCGGATCTCGTTTACAGTCGCGATGCCTTGTTCAGGGTAGATGAAGATCCATTTAAATTGTTCAGCAATAACTTGAACAGTTAAAGGAGCTTTATCTGACTCGAGTGGACGGTAAGGGTCATACTTGTGGGAACCCCACCAAGTTAACCAAGCTAAAATAGCGATAATAATTACGGGAATACCCCAAACTACAACTTCAATTGCAGTCGAGTGTGCCCAAGTAGGTGCATAGTCTGCATCTTTATTTGACGCGCGATATTTCCAACCAAACCAAAGAGCCATAAGTGCTGATGGAATAACGACCAACAACATTAGGTAGATCGCAGTAAGCATGAGGTTTGACTGACCTTCAGCAACTGGACCTTTTGAGTTTAGAAGTACCATATCACCACCACACCCAGTTAAGAGTGCAGCTATCGCAGATAAAGACAATACAGCTAAAATTGTTTGTCTCATTTTACAACCTCGGTGAAGAGTCCCATTCCCTAAATTTAAAATTTGGGATAGCGAATAAAGTGTCGCATGATTGTGATTTTTTCAGACATGAAAAAACAGTCACAATGATGCGACACCGCTACGTTGTAGGGCATTATGCCTGATATCGGCAAACTAAGCTATACATAAAGATGCTTTAAATGACTGTATTAAAACCCTATTTTGCTAGTCGGGATTGTATTTTTTTTATCTAAATTTTATTTTAATTTCAATATAATGCACAAAAAAGGGATGAGAAATTCATCCCTGAATAAAAGTGAAAATTATTGGTTTATTACCTTGGTTTTTGCCAATTTGTCATGCAAGGTTTGACGCTTCTTGCCGAAAATAAAAACGGAATCGATGATTACGCTTAATGGCATTGATAAAAAGTTCAGGAAAATAAATAAAACACTGCGTAAAGTGAAGCCACGCATGAGGTTTACAGGTTGACTGGTTTCGGCATCTACAATTTTAATCTTGGTGATTTTTTTACCAATGCTTTGACCTGATTTAGCAATCAAATACGCTTGAATGAAAAGCATAATGAAGAGGTAAGCAAACATTGCAATCCAAGCTTGGTTGGGAAACATCTCAACCATTTGTGTTTGTAGTGCTTGTAAAACATTAGGGTCAGCATTTGGGGTCATCACAGCTTGCATAAACTGTTCATTTAGATTGGCAAATTGTGTCTTTTCACTTGGATTAAAAAATGCCGTTAAGATAAAAGTTGCCGGTATCCAAAGCAGTAAATCGACGATTTTAGCCAGGACACGTTTAGGAATACTAGCTAGGCTAGTTTGCTCTTGTACCGCTTGAGGCTGTGCATAGGTATTTGATGGCGTAGTTGCAGTTTGATTTGATTCGAATGCTGTTGGTGCAGTATATCCTGCAGGCATATAAACCAACTGACCTTGAGTGAGTTCACCCAAAGCTTTCCATTCGGTCATACCTTGGTGCCAAACCAAGTCCGTGAGTAACACTTGTTGGCTCGCGAGCATTTGGTTAAGTTGTTCTAAGGTGTAGGGACCAGCTTGTTGGTTATTTCGTGCCAAGTAAATCTGCATAAAACTAAAATCTCAAAAAACGTCTGTAAAAGTATAAATAAAAAAAAAGACCCACATGTGGGTCTTTTTTTAACACAGTTTATTAAGCTTGTTGAGCTTTTTCTTCAGAAAGGAAGAACCATGTGTCTAATACTGAGTCTGGGTTAAGCGAAACAGACTCAATGCCTTGTTCCATTAACCATTTAGCTAGGTCAGGGTGATCTGAAGGACCTTGACCACAAATACCTACGTATTTGCCAGCTTTACGACAAGCATGGATTGCCATTGAAAGAAGTGCTTTAACGGCTGGATCACGTTCATCAAATAGGTGAGAAACGATACCAGAGTCACGGTCTAGACCGAGTGTTAACTGAGTTAAGTCGTTAGAACCGATAGAGAAACCGTCGAAATGTTCAAGGAACTGTTCAGCCAACAATGCGTTAGTTGGAAGTTCACACATCATGATCACTTTAAGACCATTTTCACCACGTTTAAGACCGTTAAGCGCTAACAATTCAATAACACGTTTCGCTTCAGCAACAGTACGTACGAAAGGAATCATGATTTGAATGTTGGTTAAGCCCATTTCGTCACGTGCTTTTTTCAGTGCGCGGCATTCAAGTTCGAAGCAATCACGGAAGTTATCAGACACATAACGGCTTGCACCACGGAAGCCAAGCATTGGGTTTTCTTCTTCAGGTTCGTATAACTTACCACCGATTAAGTTTGCATATTCGTTTGACTTAAAGTCAGACATACGAACAATCACTGGTTTGTCAGCAAACGCTGCAGCAAGTGTAGAAATACCTTCAACTAGTTTTTCAACATAGAATTCGATAGGAGATGCATAACCCGCAGTACGTGACATTACAGCAGCACGAGTTTCACGTGGTAGGCTGTCAATATTAAGCAATGCTTTTGGATGTACGCCGATCATACGGTTGATGATGAACTCAAGACGAGCAAGACCAACACCTTCGTTAGGAATTTGAGCAAAGTCAAATGCGCGGTCAGGGTTACCTACGTTCATCATAATTTTGAACGGAAGTTTAGGCATAGATTCGATAGAATTGCGTTGGATTTCAAAGTCCAAAGCACCTTCGTAAATAAAGCCTGTGTCACCTTCAGCACAAGAAACAGTCACTTCTTGACCGTCAGTCAATACTTCAGTCGCATTACCACAACCTACAATTGCAGGAACACCAAGCTCACGTGCAATAATCGCAGCGTGACAAGTACGGCCACCACGGTTAGTGACAATCGCAGCTGCACGTTTCATTACTGGTTCCCAATCTGGGTCAGTCATGTCAGATACAAGTACGTCGCCGTCTTGAACTTTGTCCATTTCTTTGATCGAAGTCACGATACGAACGCGACCAGAACCAATACGTTGACCGATTGAACGACCTTCACAAATCACATTACCTTTTTGTTTAAGAAGGTAGCGTTCCATTGTGCCCACGTTTTGGCGGCTCTTCACAGTTTCAGGACGTGCTTGAACGATATAGATTTGGCCATCATCGCCATCTTTCGCCCATTCGATGTCCATTGCTGAACCATAGTGGTTTTCAATGATTAATGCTTGTTTAGCAAGTTCTTGAAGTTCGTGGTCATTTAAAGCGAATTGTTGACGATCTGCTTTTTCAACGTCTACAACAACCACTGACTTACCTGCAGCACCTTCTTCACCATAAATCATTTTTTGGTGTTTAGAACCAAGGTTACGACGTAATACAGCGTGTTTGCCTGCATTTAAAAGTGGTTTAGATACATAGAATTCGTCAGGGTTTACAGCACCTTGTACAACCATTTCACCCAAGCCATAAGAAGCTGTGATGAAAACTGCGTCACGGAAACCAGATTCTGTATCTAGTGTAAACATTACACCAGCTGCACCTGTTTCAGAGCGAACCATGCGTTGAACACCTGCAGATAACGCAACGACGTCATGTGCGAAGTTTTGGTGTACACGGTAAGAAATTGCGCGGTCGTTATAAAGTGAAGCAAATACTTCTTTAATCGCAATAAGGACGTTGTCGATACCACGGATGTTCAAGAAAGTTTCTTGTTGGCCAGCAAATGAAGCATCTGGTAAGTCTTCTGCTGTTGCAGATGAGCGAACGGCAACCGCGATATCAGGGTTGCCGTTTGAAAGAGCTGTGAAAGCCTCACGAATTTCTGTTTCAAGTTCAGCTGTAAGCGGAGTGTCTACAATCCATTGACGGATTTTTGCACCAGTTTCAGCAAGTGCATTTACATCGTCAACATTGAGTGCAGCAAGTTCAGCGTTAATTTTAGCGTTTAGGCCACTTTGCTCGAGGAATTCACGATATGCTTGAGCTGTAGTAGCAAAACCACCAGGAACAGATACACCAGCATTTGCTAGATGGCTGATCATTTCACCTAATGATGAGTTTTTACCACCCACGAGTTCTACGTCGTGTTTCCCTAATTTTTCTAGACCAATTACGCGCGCTTCCAAAGTTGTTACTCCACTTTTGCAGTATTAATCACTATCTTGGCATGAAATTATAACAAATTACTTAGCATTCTAAATTTACTAAGTGACAGTCATGTAAGATGGTTTACTATAAAGATTATATAGCACTAAGACAAATTTTGGAGGAGAATTTTAATGTCAGAAGGTAAACAGATTCAGCGTAGTGTTTTCTTTGTTTCGGATGGGACAGCGATTACCGCAGAAACGCTTGGTCATTCACTGTTAGCCCAGTTCCCTCATGTAGATTTTGACATTCATATTATTCCATATATTACCTCTGAAGAAGCAGCTACAAATGTGGTTGCAGAGATCAATCTTAGAGCGCAGCAAGACGGTCAAAAGCCTTTGGTGTTTGATACCCTTGTTGACCCGTATGTACGTGACATTATTAATACTGCAGATGCAGTAAATCTTGATGTTTTTGAAGGGCTTATTAGTAAACTGTCTGACGAGTTAGGCACAGCTCCTACAACTTTAGTCGGTCAAACCCATGCAGTAACAGATTCTGAGTCTTATAAAGCACGTATTGATGCGGTGCATTTTGCTTTAGATAACGATGATGGGGCACGTACTCGTCATTATGACAAAGCCGACTTAATTTTAATCGGGGTATCACGTTCGGGTAAAACACCGACTTCCATCTATCTCTCTTTGCAATTTGGTATTCGTGTAGCGAACTATCCGTTGACAGAAGAAGACTTGGATGACAACCGTTTACCTGCAGTTTTACGTGAGCATAAACATAAGTTATTTGGCTTGATGATTGATGCAGAGCGCCTTGTAGCAATTCGTTCAGAGCGTAAAGCCAATAGCCGTTATGCAAGTTTTAGTCAGTGCCAGATGGAATTACGTGCGATTGAAGGTATTTATATTTCAGAAGGGATTAAATACCTGAACGTGTCGGAAATGTCGATTGAAGAGATTTCAACTCGTGTTTTACAAATGACTGGACTGAAACGTCGTATTGGTTAAGTGTAAATTGAGCCACTTCGGTGGCTCTTTTGATGATAATCAATTTCTGTGTGAGTTATATAAAAATAGTATTAATTTCTGGCTTGTCATACTTTTAATGAATGATAAATATTTAAAATATTGATGAAAAAAATTAACGAAATTTGGGCTTAAAATATGAGCAATTTTAGGGTTTAAATGCGTGTAAACTAGGTGGAATTTTCTGCCCAAAAAATTATTGAATATGGACAAATTGACAGCTTTAATTTCTTAAAATAATCCGTGCTGTGCTGTGTTTTTATCTATGAATTAAGCCCGAATAATCCTCTTGATCTGAGTGGTGTAAATATTAGATTTAGTGTATTTGGTTTAATTTATGATCAAGTTTTCAAAAATTAATGATTTAAATGCTAAAAAATAGGCAGAAAATAGAATAAAAAATGATCAAATAGTAGCTTTTAGGTGTTAAATATCAAGAAATGGCATCATTTATTTAATTGATGTGGGTGAAAAATAGTCAAATTAATAACATTCAGGCTCTAAACTCCGATATAAATTGATATTTAAACTGGATTTCAATCTGTTATTTTCCTATTAAATATAGATAACAATATAGGTAAATATCGGTTGAACATAAGCATCAATATAAATTTTTCAACTTACAGTTAAGGAGTAAATAGAGCTGTGTAAAAAAAATAAGCACTGAAAAAATTATTGGTTTGAAATAAAGTTTTCATGAAGAATTGATCATAACTATTCAAAATTGCACGTCTATAAACTCGCTGTAGCTGCTGGTGCAGGTCGGAAGCATGATTTAAGTCTGAGCGCTGAAAAAGCATGTAGCACGATTAAAGCTATTTTCATTTATGGATTTTTAAGAATCCTTAGCCTTATCGAATGAAAGTATCCAATATAGTAGGGGAGCTACCAAAAGCCGCCAGAGATGGCTTTTGGTATTGTGATTTTTGATCAATCACAAAAATTTAATAGATGTCATGTGAAAATAATTGCAATGTCATTACTTTTCTTTGGATTGGTTAGATTCGCTGCGCACAATGACATCACACTCAAACGTATGTTCATCTAAAGCCGTGATTGAATTACTCTGAATTTTTGCAATTGGCCAAGTATTTAAGATGCAGTTTGGCTGCTGTAATGCTGCATAATAATGATCAGATTTTAGGAAGGTTTTGTTCTGAATTGCGGTATTTGGACTGAGTAAATGTCTTAACCAATGGTTCGGCACTTGATCTTCTAAAAACCGAATCGCCAAAATACTCTTAATACGATTGCTAAATAAACGTCGATTTTTTGCAATCAGTGGATGTTGAATTAATTTATTCAATAGACGTTCAGTACGCGGTAAAACAAATTGCGGTTTGATTTGATAGACCATGATGTTATCTGCAACCTGACATAGATGATGTAGTTCAGAGACCACATGCTGATCTATCCCAATAATGGCGATTTTTTGATTCTTAAAATCATAATCTTTGATCTGTTCTGAACCGATGATCGTTCCACGAAAGTGTTCAAAATCCTCTAGATGATTATTAAAAATATGGTGGGTTGCATCCTGCTTGTTGGCCATATTTATTCCTTGTCTTTTCTTTTTTTAGTTGAGTCTTAGATAGGAATATATTCTGTGATGGGCCAGTTGGGGTAAAGCGTTATTTCAGTCTGATGAGTCATGCAATTTGTCTAGAATTGATTTGCTTGGCCCTTGTCATTTATAGATTTCTAGGAGTGAACTGATTTTTTATGCGTTGAAGTTCATCTTTCGCTCAAGCAGATCGATATAACAATGAGCGACCTGCATGAACGGCTTTTGAGATCTATAAATGTGGCGAAGTTTAAAGTGGCTCATCATCTGGTGAGTTATAGTCAAGCTGACTCGTGGTTGAATGTTTAAGTTCGGGTTGGTCGGTGTGTGTACGTAAATAGTCCATATCACGAATATTTTTTTGTACAGCAACTGCACCAAACAAACTCATTAGGAAAGCCATCATGTAAAAACCTTTTTCACTTAATGCCAGTTCAGCATTCCAAAGGCCAAGGGCAAGAAGTACAAGGCAAATAATGACGGATGCCCAGCAAAGTCCGAAGTAGATTGCAGTGACATGCATTCCTTCTAAACGGTCACGAATGATTTTTTGTAGTGAAACCGATGAAAATAATCCATAGAGCAATAAAATGAGATAAAAGCCTTTTTCATTCAACATCATATTTGCATTGAATAAACCTATGCAAAACACCACAGCGCCTAAGATCAGTGCACACCAACTTGCTGCGATAAATGCGGGTGTGGGTTTATTAATATATTGGCTCATCTGCTTATTTTTCTCTTTGTTTTGCTTATGTTTAATATTTATACAGTAATAAAAATGAGTAAAGCAATTATTTCGTTGAGGCAATGATGGTTTTTAAGTGTAGTGATGGTCGTTGTTAGCCGAAACCATATTATCTGTTGACTGCTATCCGTCTAAAGAACCACAAAACGTAGTCGCAATCCTGCCTTTAGACGGATTAAACGCTTGGATTAGATCATTAAGTTGAGAGTCTTAAGCGAGATCATTTTTGATTTGCATTAAACGCTCGAAGTTTTCAATGCGCTTATCGGTATCGTAAATGTCGCAGGTGAAAATAAATTCATCAACGTCATATTTAGTAAGCAGGTTTTCTAAACCTGCTCGAACGGTTGCATTTGAACCGACTTGTCCCATAGCGTAGAAATTATCAACAGACATCTTTTCTGCAGCAGACCATAAGCCTTGCATACTGTTGACTGGAGCTTTGAGTTTTAAACTTTGACCACGCATTAAACCTAAAACTCGCTGATATGCACTTGTTGCTAGATATTCTGCTTCTTCATCTGTTTCAGCAACAACCGTTGGTACGCCCATAGAGACATAAGGTTGATCTAAATATTCGGATGCTTGGAAATTTTCACGATAGAGCTGAATTGCTTGTCCAAGCATGCGTGGTGCGAAATGTGAAGCAAAAGAATAGGGTAGACCTAAACGTGCAGCGAGTTGTGCACTGAATAAACTAGAACCTAGAAGCCATACGGGAACATGTGTATTTTGTCCTGGTGTAGCAATGATGCGCTGCTGTGGCTCAGGTGCTTTAAAATATTGCAATATCTCAAGGACATCTTGTGGAAATTGATCTTCAGTTTCCTGACGGCCACGGCGTAGTGCGCGCATGGTGGTTTGGTCTGTACCTGGTGCTCGACCTAAGCCGAGTTCAATACGGCCGGGATATAGCGTTTCAAGCGTGCCAAATTGTTCAGCGACAACCAAAGGTGCATGGTTGGGCAACATAATCCCGCCTGAACCGAGCTTGATGGATTGTGTATTTGCTAAGAGATAACCAAGTAAAACCGCAGTTGCAGAACTTGCGATGCCATCCATATTGTGGTGTTCGGCTAACCATAGACGCTCATAGCCAAGTTGTTCCGCTTTTTGTGCTAACTGGAGTGCATGTTTGAGTGAAAATTCGATGGTTTTATCATCTCGAACAGGTGCGAGTTCAAGTATTGAAAATTTTGTATCGGCTAGAGTACGCATGTTTTCTCTCAGAGATCTTTATATCGAAATAATACGATATAAAAAGCTGAATGTATATCGAATAAATTCGATATGGTCGTGGGGCGGTGTAAAAAGACAACTTTAGATATATCTAAACTTTTTTTATATACAAAAAAAGCACCCGAAGGTGCTGATTTTTTTCCATTGAAATATATCGATTAACGTTTACCGTTTTTGTACCAACCTAAGTGACGACCATTGTCTCCACGGTAGCCTCGGTCATTGTAGCTATAATTATTGGTACGATAGCCACGGTTGTTATAACGACGGTCATAGCGATCATCATAACGATCATCATAGCGACGGTCTTCAGACACTTTTTTACCTAGTGCAGAACCACCGGCTGAACCAAGTGCAGCACCGATATAACCACCGTTTGTGCCGCCCATGTTTTTACCTACGGTATAACCACCTGCGCCACCAAGTGCACCACCGATGATGGCACCATTACGGTCACGTTTGTTTGCCGATGCTGCTGCACCTGCACCGCCACCAATTGCTGAACCAATCATTGCGCCAGTTTGGCCGCCAACTTGGTTCCCGATTGCTGCACCAACAACACCACCTAAAGCAGAAGTTAAAGCAGTATTGGTGCTATTACCTGCATGTGTAGCAGTCATGGTAAGCGCTGAAGCGGCAATTGCTGCACTGAATAGAATTTTATTAATTTTCATTTTTAAACTCCTTACGAAGCATGATGTTTATCTGTTGATATCAATATATGAAAACACATAGCGAATATTTGGAGCGTGATGTGAAATAAAATATGTGTTCCGTTGCTGCAATGTAAATTTTGCACTTTATTTCTACATGATTGATCACATGGATAGAGTGGATCAACTCTACATATTTGAGGTGCAATAAATAAAATTGTATTTATCATTTGAAAAAAGGCGATACATAAAAAAAGCACCCGAAGGTGCTCTTTTCACGATCCAATACGGACTCACTAATTTTGAATTAGTGACGACGACGGTAACGTTTTTTGTATTTACGTTCTTGGTGTTTGTCGTAGGCTTTATCTTTAGAGATTTTATTACCTAGAGCAGCACCACCAGCAGCACCTAGTGCAGAGCCGATGTAACCACCGTTTGTACCGCCCATGCTTTTACCAACGGTATAACCTGTACCACCACCTAAAGCACCGCCGATAGCAGATTCTGTACGGTTACGTTTATTACTTGCTACCGCAGCACCACCAGCACCACCAAGAGCAGCACCAATTGTAGCGCCGGTATTACCGCCCATGTTTTTACCAATTGCAGTACCTGCAACACTACCTAATGCACTAGCTGCAGCAACGCGTGTTGTACTATCTGCATTTGCAGACACAGTGAACATAGAAGCAGTTGCTAGAGTGGCTGTCATTAAAAGAGTATTCAGTTTCATAGTTCACTCCATGTCCTTCATAAACGCGAGGACTTTTTCATAATCATTTCGATGGCAGTAAATGTAACAAAACTATTCGCTATAAATATGGAGAGCTTTCACTTTATTTAGTGATTTGAGTGTCTAGTTTGTATAAGTTTTATTAATATTGTGAAAAAAAAGGTCGAATGCTGAAAATCTGTACGACTTTATGGAGAAAGGTAGGAGTGATGAAGTTCACACTTTGATATTTAGGGTCATTGATAGGCCAAAAAACAATATATATGTCATTTCAGACCCATTATCGGTACACTAGCGCCATTATTTTGAATTTTGGCATATCCGTGAAAGTTTAGCGGTAGAGCCTGTGTATTGAGATTTTTTGAAAAATGAAAGAATCGTTACGTTTACGATTAGATCAGCTCTCTGACCGTCACGAAGAATTAAATGCATTACTCGCAGATGTAGAAGTCATTTCAGACAACAAACGTTTCCGTCAGTTGTCACGTGAGCATAGTGATTTATCTGAAATCACTGAAGTTTGGAAAAAATACCGTCAAGCAGAAGAAGATATTGAGACTGCTGAAGTAATGATGACGGATCCAGATTTTAAAGAAATGGCCGTTGAGGAAATCAAAGAAAATAAAGCTTTGATCGGTCAGCTTGAAGCAGACTTAAACATTCTGATGATTCCAAAAGATCCGAATGATGCGAACTCTGCTTATTTAGAAATTCGTGCCGGAACAGGTGGTGACGAAGCTGCAATTTTCTCTGGTGACTTGTATCGAATGTACAGTAAATATGCTGAATCACAAGGTTGGCGTATTGAAGTGCTGTCTGAAAATGACGGCGAACATGGCGGTTATAAAGAAGTGATTTGCCTTATCAATGGTGAAGGTGTATATGGTCGTTTGAAATTTGAAAGTGGTGCACATCGTGTACAGCGTGTTCCTGCAACAGAGTCACAAGGTCGTGTTCATACTTCGGCATGTACTGTTGCGATTTTGCCGGAAATTGATGTAGACACAAGTGTTGAAATTAATCCTTCAGAATTACGTATTGATACCTATCGTGCCTCTGGTGCAGGTGGTCAGCACATTAACAAAACTGACTCCGCGGTGCGTATTACCCATATACCAACGGGTACAGTTGTAGAATGTCAGGATGAACGTTCACAACATAAAAACAAAGCCAAAGCGATGGCGCTGTTGGTTTCTCGTTTAGAAAATGCCAAACGTGCGGCGGCAGATGCCGCGACATCTGAAATGCGTCGTGACTTAGTAGGTTCTGGTGACCGTTCTGAGCGTATTCGTACCTATAATTATCCACAAGGTCGTATGACTGATCATCGGATTAACCTAACGCTGTATAAGTTGGATGCAGTGATGGAAGGTGATTTGACTGAATTGCTAGATAGTTTGCATCGTGAATATCAAGCCGATCAGTTGGCGTTATTAGCACAGCAGAATGGTGGCTGATGAATATTGCACAGGCTTTGGCCTATCGTGGTGAACCTGAAAGTTATGAACGTCAGGAAAATGCGTGGTTGTTAGAGCACATCACCAAGATTGATTCTTTTGATTTAATCATGAAAAAGGATCAAGAATTGACGGCAGAACAAGAACAACTCTATGTCGACAGTCTTGCTCGTATTGCAGCAGGTGAGCCTTTGGCTTATGTCACAGGTTCTCAGCCATTTTGGACGCTAGACTTAAAAGTGACTAAAGATACTTTGGTTCCACGTCCTGATACGGAAGTACTCGTTGAAACTGTACTCCGTTTAGAACTTCCTGAAGATGCTCGTGTGGTCGATTTAGGAACAGGAACTGGTGCTGTAGCCTTGTCATTAGCCAGTGAACGTCCAGATTGGTCAATTGTAGCTTCGGATATTTACGAACCTACCTTGGAAGTTGCTGAGTTTAATGCCAAAAAGCATGATCTTGAACATGTGCAGTTTGTCTTAGGTTCTTGGTTGAAACCCTTTGGTCGTGCTTTCTTTGATGTAATTGTGTCAAATCCGCCGTATATCGATGCTGATGATGTACACATGAAAGATTTGGCGACAGAGCCTGAACGTGCTTTGGTTGCGGACAATCATGGGCTTGCAGATATTGAGCAAATCATTCTTCAAGCTAAAAAACATTTAACCGTGAATGGTTGGGTGGTGCTCGAACATGGCTATGACCAAGGTGAATCGGTCAGACATTTGTTCTTGCAGGCTGGATATCGAAATGTTCGGACTATAAAAGATTATGGCGGTAATGACCGTGTCAGCTTAGGTCAGTGGCAACATTGATTTAGTGTTAGATAAATAGTCAAAAATAAAGCGCATTGAATGCGCTTTATTTTTATATTCGATCAATGCTTACATTGGGTAGTCTTGTAAGCTATCGAAAACTTCAACTTGTTCTAAAGCTGCTGTTTCTACTGCAAGACAGTAAGCAATAATTTTTGCAGTTGCATTCACTAAATTTTCATCTTTTAGATTTGCACCTGCTTGAATTGCTTCAATGTCATCTGCTTGGATATCCAGTGCATGAGCAACTTCAACTGCATTTTCAGTGCTAAAAAATTGTGAGATCAAATTTTGCAAATCGATATCTGCGACAGTTTTAAGCTGTTCATGAAACAGTTCATCAATTGCGTCAATCTGAGTGAAAAGAGAATCTGAAAAGTTTTGAACAAGTTGTTGTTCAAGAACATCAATCATCTTAAGCATAGGAAAGCCTTTCAAGGAGATGCAGGAGAATTGGAATATAAATAAGCAAAGTGCTTTAAATTGAGTGAAAAATAACCTAATTAGACTAAAGTAGCAATCGTTCAAGGATGAATGGTCAGTCTATTTATTGAATATTTTTAAGTTATTGATTTTCTATTAATTAGATGAATATTCAATTTATAAATAGCGAAAATCAAATTTTAGGCCTTGAATTCAGGCGCATTATTTTGTCGATACGCACCGGGACTGACACCTGTCCATTTTTTAAAAGCCCGATGAAAAGCACTCGGATCATGAAAATTTAGTTCTTCACTGATATCTTGTAAGCTTTTATCGGTATGGGTTAAAAAATCGATGGCAGTATCACGTCGGATATCATTTTTGAGTTGTTGATAACTCACACCTTCACTTTTAAGACGGCGATGCATCGTGGCTTCCGACATATTCATTTTGACTGCCAACTCATAAAACTCTAACCATTCGGCAGGAGAAACGTCTAAGAGTTGTTTGCGAATTTGGCTGCTAAGTGCATACGGGTTTTTAAAACGAACCAAGAGGTTTTCAGGCGTTTGTTGTAGGAATTGATACCAGGAACGTGTGTCTTGTTTGATGGGAAGGCTTAAATAACTGGCATCGAGCTGTATATAGTTTTGACTGGCTTGGTAATGAATATTTTCGCAGAAGCGAACTTTATAGTCGTGATCATCAAGCGGTGCATCACATTTAAATTGGATTTGGTTTAATAAAATCCGTTGACCACTTAGCCAGCACAGTAGCGTGTGGATGAGCATTAAATATGTGGCATAGCTGAACATGCGTTTAGGCGCATGTTGGTCATAGATCACGATATAAGCAAAGTGATCTTCAATGGTTAAATCGCTATGTAAGTCATCTAAAACCAGATTTAAAAATTGTAGGATTTGCTTTAGTGCATCACCCAATGTGCTGTTATGCATGACCATTTTCGACAGTAGCTTAAAACTACCACGTCGCATAGCATGCCGATCCATGCCAAAAAATTCATCATCCATCACATCTGCAAGATGAGTCCATAAAGCCGCATATTGTGAAACGGAAACTCTGGTTTTACTCGATAGCAGTAACTCTGAGGGTATACCAGACTTTTGTAAAATAGCAGAAATATCAAAGTGCTTTTTTTGCGCATCGTGTAATGCTTCATGCACCAAGTCGATAGAAATCGTCCCTTTGCTGTATTCGAGTCCATGCTTCGGCATATGTGCGGATAGGTCCTTGTTCAGAATTGTCCAAATACATCAGAAAAGATGCAACATTTGGAAATTGTACTGAATAAATTCTCTGTTTACTCTGCATCTTAAGTCGAATTTAAAACAAGACATCGTAAATAGGGAAATGCTATGGACATTAAAGGAAAAGTTTTTGTTGTGACAGGTGGTGCATCAGGACTAGGCGCTGCGACAGCAACACATCTGATTGGCTTGGGTGCCAAAGTGATTATTGTGGATATGAATCATGAGCATGGCGAAGCGATGCAACGTCAACTAGGTGATCATGCCAAATTTGTTCAATTGGATGTCACTGATGAACAAGCGGTCGGCGCTTTCTTTGCACAAGTTGAAGCTGAATTTGGTCAACTCAATGGCTTAGTGAACTGTGCAGGTATCGCACCCTCTGCAAAAGTTTTAGGGCGTGACGGATTACATGATTTGGCGATGTTCCAAAAAGTATTAAATATTAATGTTTCAGGTACATTCAACATGCTGCGCTATGCGGCACAACTGATTGCTAAATATGAATTAAAAGCAGGTGAAGAAGAGCGTGGCGTGATTGTGAATACGGCGTCGGTTGCAGCTTTTGATGGTCAAATTGGTCAGTCGGCTTATGCAGCATCTAAAGGGGCAGTGGTTGCAATGACATTACCTCTTGCACGTGAGCTTGCACGTGAGTCGATTCGTGTGATGACCATTGCTCCGGGCATTATGGAAACGCCGATGCTCAAAGGCTTGGCACAAAATGTACAAGATGCTTTGGGGCAAATGGTGCCTTTCCCACCACGCTTAGCAAAACCACAAGAGTTTGCAAAATTAGTGACGCATATTTTTGAAAACGCTTATCTCAATGGCGAAGTGATACGTCTTGATGGCGCGATTCGTATGCAGCCTAAATAGTTATTTATTAAAACTGCTTATTCAGGCTTCTACGACGGAGTCTTATCGAGAATAACTTCGTTGACAGTAGCTCATCTCATTACTTTTGTTTCGGCAAAAGTAACCAAAACCATTGTCATTTGCAAAACTCGTCATCAAGTATTTATTGATTTATAGGTCGCAGAAACATTTGAGATTAATGGCGTCCTGCCTCAGACAGTTGCAAATGACGTCGTCGTGTATCCAACTTTGCTTTATACAGCCAAAGTATTTTTAATTCCGCAGTTATCCAAAAATTAAAGCTATACACGCTATAAAAGATTTAGAAAAGGAAGTCTCATGATTTTAAATGATGAACAAAAAATGGTTCAGGACATGATGCGAAGTTATTCGCAAGAAAAACTGAAACCAACGGCTGCAGAGCGTGACAAAACGGCGTCATTTCCTGCACAAGAACTTAAGGAACTGGGTGAGCTAGGTGCTTTAGGCATGACGGTTTCGGACGAATGGGGTGGTGCAGGTTTAGACTATGTGTCTTTGGTTGTTGCCTTAGAAGAAATTGCTGCTGGCGATGGTGCGATTTCCACAATTGTTAGCGTACAAAATTCACTGCCATGTGGCATTACGCAGCGTTATGGTACAGAAGCACAAAAAGAAAAATACTTAAAAAAATTAGCCACAGGCGAATGGTTAGGTTGTTTTTGCCTAACAGAACCACAAGTGGGTTCAGATGCGAGTGCGTTGGAATGTAAAGCGGAGCGTGATGGTGATGAGTGGGTGTTAAATGGCACCAAGCAATTTATTACCACAGGAAAACATGCCCAAGTAGCCTTGGTTTTTGCGGTAACGGATAAGTCTGCAGGTAAAAAAGGGATTTCGTGCTTTTTAGTACCAACGGATGCGCCGGGTTATATCGTAACGCGTTTAGAAGACAAAATGGGTCAGCATTGTTCCGATACAGCAACTATTGTTTTAGATGACTGTCGTATTCCTGCGGATAGTCTTTTAGGCCAAGAGGGTGAAGGCTATAAAATTGCCTTATCGAACTTAGAGTCAGGTCGAATTGGTATTGCAGCGCAGTCTGTGGGTATGGCCCGTGCGGCATTAGATGCAGCCGTTGAATATGCTAATGAACGAAAGGCATTTGGGGTGGAGATTGTTCAGCATCAAGCCGTGGCATTTCGCCTCGCGGATATGGCCACCCAAATTGAGGCAGCACGTCAATTGATTTTCCATGCAGCGACGTTAAAAGATGCAGGTTTTCCATGTTTAAAAGAAGCCTCGATGGCGAAACTTTTTGCATCGATGATGGCTGAACGGGTGTGTTCAGATGCGATTCAGATCCATGGGGGCTATGGTTATGTATCTGATTTTCCAGTAGAACGAATTTATCGTGATGTGCGTGTCAGTCAAATCTATGAAGGTGCGTCGGACATTCAACGTCTGGTGATTGCACGTGAAGTAACCAAAGGATAGCTGGTTAAGAAATAGACTTTGGTCGATGTTCAAACCCTGCAATGGCGTTGATGGTTATGGAAATTGCAGGGCACATCCAAACATGGTTATCTAGGTATAGACAGTCTAAAAATAGGTAGTTTACGAATAGATTGTCGAAGAGTATAAGTTTCAAAACTAAAAAACCGACATTGCAATCGGTGTATGGAAAAGCAGTTAAAGCGGATGTGGCAAAGGAATCGTCACTAGTACGCAGTGGTACAACAACAAGATGAATAAACCTCAAAGTCTTGCACTTTGAATCATAGAGAACAGGATAGGAATTGTCGTCATGAAGACACTAGAACAAGCATATCGTGATTTTAATTTTGAAAAAATGGTTGCAGAACAATTGGTCGGTACGCCAAGTTCAATCAATGCTTATGATGAATGTTGTGGGCGCTATGTTGGGCAAAATCGAACTGCACTGATCTGGGAAGGTAAAAATGGTGAATCTGAACAATGGACTTTTGAGCAATTAGATTTAGCTTCTGCACAATTGGCAAATTATTATCAGCGCATTGGGCTAAAAGCAGGTGATTGCATTGCAGGTCTATTACCCCGTACTGCAGAGTTATTGATCACCGTATTGGCAACATGGCGTATAGGGGCAATTTATCAGCCTTTGTTTACGGCATTTGAGTCCAAAGCGATTGAGCATCGGGTGCAAACTGCGGGAACAAAGCTGATTGTAACCAACACTGAGCAACGATCAAAACTCAATCATATTGATTTACCACATATTTTAACCGTGCATGCCGATCAAGCAATTCAGACAGATCCTGACTTTTGGTCAGAGCTGCAACTTCATGACACCACATATAACTCAGTACCACGTTCATTTGACGATGAATTTTTAATGATGTTTACATCGGGAACGACCGGTTTGGCCAAGTCTGTACCTGTGCCACACAAAGCGTTATTGGCATTTAAAGGGTATATGACACATGCGGTTGATTTGCGTGATGAAGATTCATTTTGGAATTTGGCAGATCCGGGTTGGGCTTATGGTTTGTACTATGGAATTGCAGGGCCATTAAGTTTAGGACACAGCATTATTATGGATGAACGTACTTTTAGTGTTGATCATGCACTTCAAGTCATCAAAAAATATAAAGTCAGTAATTTGACCGGTTCACCAACGGCATTTCGTATGTTCTTTGGTTTTAAAGAAAAATTTGATGAATCCCTAAAATCACATTTACGGGTTGTGAGTAGTGCAGGAGAGCCACTAACGCCCGAAGTGATTCAATGGTTTAATCACGACTTAAACGTCAATATTTATGACCAATATGGACAAACGGAACTCGGCATGGTGATTGCAAATCATCATGCCTTAGAACACTACAAAAAAGTGGGTTCAGCCGGTTTTGCTATACCGGGTCATCGTTTCGCGGTGCTTAATAAAGACTATCAAGAAATTGAACGTGGTGGCATTGGAACATTGGCATTAGATTGGTCGCAATCTCCACTCATGTGGTTCACAGGCTATGGTGGCAATAACCGTAAAGCCTTTGTCGGGAACTACTATTTAACCGGTGATACCGTTCGTTTAAACGAAGAAGGCGGCATTGATTTTGTAGGTCGTGCAGACGATGTCATTACAACGTCAGGCTATCGTGTTGGGCCTTTCGATGTGGAAAGCACATTATTAGAATGTGAAGAGGTTTTAGAGTCGGCAGTTGTTGGTAAGCCTGATCCTGAGCGGACTGAATTGGTCAAAGCTTTTGTGGTATTGAAACCACAATATCAAGCAAGTTCTGAACTCATGGATAAACTACAAGCCTATGTACGATCTCGTTTATCCAAGCATGCTTATCCAAAAGAAATTGAATTTGTGGATGGGTTGCCTAAAACATCGAGTGGAAAAATCCAACGTAATTTGTTGAAGCAACAAGAAGTGGCCAAAGCGCAATTAATTCAAAAGGTCAGTTGAGTCAATTTATATACGCAAAAAAGGCTGCTTGATGCAGCCTTTTTTAAATTGATGTTTGAGCTGGTGAAACCATTCATTCGAGATCATATATGCACTTGACTAACTATGGGACAATCCAAATTAACCTAAAATTAAAGCATTAATTCAAATCAATAAAATCATTTATTTTAAGTTCAGGGTATTATGTTCAGTATCAAGTTCTTGAGTTTTACCCGTTAAATTGCCCTTCAAAACTTTGAATAAATGGGTGACTTTATTGTCTTTGACATTCCAGAATTCTGCACTAATAGCATTAGCTATCAAAACACGAACAGTAGGATCAGTCTTGCCATCGAACCAGTTTTCAGCCCAAGGTTTCCATAATTTATCGATTAGGGCCGCATCTGTACTGATTTCTCCATGAGCACTAACTGATACATAAATATCGTCTGAAGGTTTAGCGAATGCTAATCCAAGATGATTACGACCTGCATTGACTGCCTCTACAAGGTCATTGTTTTCTTTCATAAGAAAATAGATATTTTCATGCTCATTCATCTTATCAGAATTAAGCATGGTCATAGGTTGAGAATGAATTTCTTGCTTGTCAGTGACATGGCTAATCATGGTGAAACGCACGTCTTTAATGAGTTTCCATAATTTTTGTCGCTGATCTTGTTCAATGTATTCTTGTGACATTTTTATTCTCCACTTTTAAGTAATCACTTTGGGGATAAAGGGGTAAATATGACTGAGCACAAAGTATTTGAATAATGTGTGTTAGCTCATAAGTTTATCGAACATATTATGTCAGCAATTTAATTCTCACTGAATTCATACATATACCTACGGATTAAATCTCTTTGCATACATAAACGCTTAAAATATCTTGAATTAAGTTTTATTTTTTGAGGCTAAGGTAGAAAAGAATCATTAAAATTAACCTAATATAAGCAGCTCTAGTGCAACTAAATACGGTTAAAAATATAACTATATTTTTAATTTATTATTTTTAAAACATGTATACGCTATACCTCTATGATGTTTCTACATACTAAGGTGTCTGAGATACTGTATTTTAAATAGTGTAATTGAAGATACGCTAACTAAGAAAAATACCATGTCTACAGAGCATTTATTTTAACTTTAAGCTGTATATTGTCTTGCTCAAATAGCAGGGTGTTTTTACACTGTTTCGGGTTTGTACTCGAACAACATTTGATGGATATCGGTGTTTTAATCTTTTGCGTGCGATACAAACTCGCCCATTTTTTATGCTTGACGAATTTTAATAAGGAAATACTTTGTCTACGTTTAAATCGAATGAATCAACATCTGAATTTGAATTAAGTGATGATGAAATGCATTTATACAGCCGTCAAATATTGCTTGATGGATGGGACATCGATGCACAAGAGAAGCTAAAACTTGCCAATGTACTCATCGTAGGGTGTGGTGGAATTGGGTGTACCACAGCCGAATTATTGGCACGTGCAGGCGTCGGACAAATTACTTTAATCGATGCAGATCGAATTGAAATCAGTAATTTGCAACGACAAATCGCGTATACCAAAAACGATGTAGGTTTTTATAAATCAGAAATTTTGGCTAAACGCTTACAAGCAATTAACCCGCATATCCGAGTGCAAAGCTATACCACAAAATTAGATGAAAGCAACGCAAAGGCATTGATTTCACAGCAAGATTTGGTTCTCGATGGTTGTGATAATTTCAGCACGCGTTATTTGGTCAATGTGAGCTGCGTAGAAAATAATGTGGCGCTGATTAGTGCATCTGCAATTGGCTTTCAAGGGCAGTTATTTATGGTTGAAGCCGATGCTGCCTGTTATGAATGTTTATTTCCAAAAGAACATCATACCAGTGAAAGTTTGCGCTGTGCAGACTCGGGTGTGCTTGCAACCACACCAAATGTTATGGCAAGTTTGCAAGCACATCATGCCTTGCTCTATTTGGGTTTAGGGACGACGGCACTGAAACAAAAGCTTTTGTTGTGGGATGGTCGGTCAATGAAGCAAAAAATTCTCGCTTTTGAAAAAGATCCCGATTGTCCAATCTGTCAGGCAAGATAAAGAAGCAAGCCCTTATTTTTTTGCTACACTCACGTTAATTATTTTTTTCTAAGACATTATGAAAAACAATATCTGGTTAGATGGAATTCGCTCGGTTGCCCGAATGGGTGAGACCGCAGTCGTTGCGGCGAAAGCCGGCTTTAAATATGCAACTGAAAAACCAAGTAACGCAAAATTAATGCGTGAAACTTTTGAATCGCTAGGTTCAACCTATATTAAATTAGGTCAATTTATTGCCAGTACACCTTCTTTATTTCCACGTGAATATGTCGAAGAGTTTCAAGGCTGTTTAGATCAGACACCGTCATTGCCGTTTAGTTATGTGCAGCAGGTATTGGGTTCAGAATTTGCTGGTCGTAATTTAGATGAAATATTTGCTTCAATTGATGAAAAGCCTTTGGCTTCTGCATCGATTGCACAGGTGCATGCCGCTAAATTGGTCAGTGGTGAAAATGTCGTTATAAAGGTGCAAAAACCGGGTGTCGAGACGATTCTCTATACAGATTTAAACGTTTTACATTGGGCTACTAAACTGGTTGAAAAAGCTGTATCCAAAGTTAAATTTGCCTCACTTGCAGATATCGTTGAAGAAATTAAAGTTCGCATGGTACGTGAGGTGGACTTTATTGAAGAAGCTCAAAATCTTGACGACTTTGTGAATTATCTGAACGTAACTCAAAATAAAGCCGCAACAGCACCAAAGGTTTATCACCAATATTCAACACGTCGTGTCTTAACCATGGAGCGTTTATACGGCGTACCATTGACTGATTTTGATGTGGTCAAGAAAGTCGCTAAAGATCCATCGCAAGTTTTGGTGACAGCGATGAATACATGGTTTGGCAGCTTGATGTTATGTAACAGTTTCCATGCAGACTTACATGCAGGCAACCTGATGCTGCTTGAAGATGGTCGAGTTGGCTTCATCGATTTTGGTATCGTGGGCCAGTTGAAACCTGAAGTGTGGACAGCATGTATTGCGTTTATGGATGCCCTACAAAAAACTGACTACAACTTGATGGCTGAAAATATGCTGAAAATGGGCATGACGGCTGTCAAAATTGACACACAAGTCTTAGCTGCCGACTTAGAACGCTTATTTAGCGGTGTGCTTTTGGCCGATCCGCAAGAGTTATTAACCTCAAAGCCTGCCGATTTGAATGACATCATGATGGATATGGTACAAGTCGGAGAGCGTCATGGTATTCGCTTCCCACGTGACTTCGCTTTATTATTCAAACAAATGTTGTACTTCGACCGCTTTATGCGCATCCTTGCGCCATATACTGATATTTATGCAGACCAGCGTATTCAAATGGTGCAGACTATGGACCCTAATTTATTGTTGAAGCAATAATTTAGCCGCAAGATATAAATAAAATCCTCCTTCTTTAACAGGAGGATTTTATCGATGTTTAAGATTTTAATTTGAGTGTAAGAATGGACGCAATTATCATTGAAGGTTTGAAAGTTGAGACCGTCATCGGCTGTTTCAATTGGGAGCGTCAAATTATTCAGCCTTTGATGCTCGACCTCAATATTCAAACCAGTTTAGCGCAGGCGGCTCAGTCAGATGAGCTTGAAGATACCTTGAATTATGCTGAAATTTGCGAAATATCAGCCAAAGTCATTCAAACTGCTCAACCTAAATTGATCGAACATGCAGCAAAACTGGTGATTGATGCACTTTTTGCTACCTATGACAGCATTGAATCTATTATGATTAGCATCCGGAAGCCTGCCATTATCGCGCAAGCCAATTCTGTAGGAATTCGTCTTGAACGCCACCGAAACGATTTTCGCCCTAGCTCTGGCGAGTAATTTCAATCCCAAACCGCATTTTCAACAGGCTTTACGTCAAATTCAGGCTTTGGGTCATGTTGAATTTTCCAAAATTTATGTGATTCCTTGTCGTGATGGCATTGGGGCGGATTATTGGAATGCAGCTTGTTTGGTGAAAAGCAGTTTATCTGTAGATGAAATCAGCACCTTACTGAAAAAAATGGAAGCAGACTCAGGTCGTGTTCGTCCGTCTCATAATATCGCTTTGGATCTGGATCTGATCGCGTGGGGCGAAAGCTTAGCGCACATGCAATTTAATCCGAAAAAACTGCCTTTAGCACTCGATGTTAAAATACCAATGTTCGACATTTGGAAAAATGAAATGTTTGAACATCCAGCACATCAATTTCCTATGGTGAGTTGCCAAAAAGTTTTAGTGGATTGAGCGAATGAAACGAAATGTTTTCAATGCACATGAGTGATATTTCAAATGTCCCTAAATATCCCAAGTAGACAATAACAAAAATATTCAAATCCTGTCATGGTATGCGCTAGCGTATAGGCTGTCTCAGGATTACATTATCTTTTTAGCTTCCAAATAATGATATGAACTGGACGGATCTGATTCAGCACTATGGCTATATTGCGATTTTTATTGGCACATTGTTTGAAGGAGAAACAGTGCTGATGATTGGCGCCTATGACGTCCATCAACACATACTTCATTTCCAATGTTGATTGCAGTGGCGATGTTAGGCAGTTTTATTGGCGATCAGTTTTATTATCAAATGGGCGCTCGCTATGGGCAAAAACTCATCCAGACTAATGCTGAATTTGCACAAAAATTCGATCGTGCGAGCCAGTTTATTGAACGTTATCCTATTTTGACCATTTTATTTATGCGCTTTGCTTGGGGTTTTAGAACTATTTTACCTATTGCAGTCGGTGTGCGTGCTTATCCTGTTTGGAAATATGTGCTGATTAATCTGGTCGCCTGTTTTATTTGGGCGATGTTGGTCGCTACGATTGGCTTTCAAATGAGTCATTATTTACATCTGTTTTGGGCGAAAATGTTGTCTTATCATCAAGATATTTACATCGTTATTGCCGTTATTTTATGTATCGTATTCTTCCGTGTGCTCTATACGGTGTTGAAGTGGTGGCGTAAGCATCATCAACATTGATAAAGTGAACGTGGCTGATCTGATAAAATCGTCAAAACATAATCAAAAGATTTAAAGGGATATTTAGTGAGCGCAATATGGGCTTAGGTTATGGTGCGGGTGCGGGAGGTTTCCTTATTATTTGCTTTGCGATTTTGGTGCTATTTATTGTCATTGCGATTTGGTTGAGTTGGAATAATTGGTATAAAAAGCAAAAAAATCGACCATATAAAGTAAATGCGGTACTTAAAATTGGTTTATCTGGCGTATTGTTTTTCCCTTTATTTGTTGCAGTAACGCTGGGATTGTTCGTGATTTCAGATCTTAGTTCTGACTATGCAGAGTGGCAGCATCAAAAGAAAATTCATATACAGTTGCAGGAACCCTTAAACTTTGGAGAGGTTGTACTGCCTGAAGGCACGTGGATTAACCGATCATTTGAAACCGACTATACTCTGGAACAGATGACTGATATTCGTCAAGGTCTGACTTCGGCTCGTTTTCCACAGCCTATTCAAATAGCTGGATTTGATGTTATTGCATTTGAGCTGGATCGTCATTTATTGCTGGAATTGGCACATGATCATTCTGTTGTGATTAATAACCAAAAGGAAATTTGTCCGGCAGGATGGCTGCTTGAATTAGGTGGATCAGGTTATCCGTCCACTGAGCAACTTTATAGTTTGAATTTTGATTGGTTTACACCAAGTCGATGGCGGCCTATAAACTGTTTTGATGGCGAAGGAATTATTGTATTAGAGTCAAAACATTACTTATGAAAAAGCCTGCATCATTGCAGGCTTTTTGTTCACTATTTATAAAACTTAGCGACAATCATTAGAAAAGCATTAAATGTAATAACTGGTTTTGGTCATCAGCTTTGAAATACCAGTCATGGCAATACGAACTGGAACAGGAAGGTCTACACCACCTGCATTGAGTGCTGTATCACGGTGATGCAGCTCATCTTCATTCATTTGCACTAAAATTTTACGTGAACGTTCGTCTTGTTCAGGAAGTTGGCGGATGTGATCTTCTAAATGCAGGCTCACTTGACGCTCAGTTTCAGCGACAAAACCTAGGCTGTATTTATCACCGGCAATACCTGCCAATGCACCCATCCCAAAAGAAAGGCCGTACCAAACAGGGTTGAGCAGACTGGTATGGCTGTCTAATTCTTTTAAGCGGTCTTCACACCAAGCCAAATGGTCTTGTTCCTCAATCGCAGCTTGTTCCATTTCACGGCGTACGTTCGGCAGTTTCGCGGTGAGGGCTTGGCCATGATAAAGCGCTTGAGCACACACTTCACCACTATGGTTGACCCGCATTAGACCTGCCACATGGCGTGCTTCGCTGACTGCAAGTTGCGTTTTTTCAGCAACAGACGGGTTTTCACGATGTGCAGCCGTTGCTCCGGGAACTAAACTACGTAAGGCCTGATCAAATGAGTGAATAAGTTTGTCGACACCTGTAAATTGACGCATGGATTAATCCTCCAGAGAGACTTGCGTAGTTTGAAGCAAAGGTTTGATGTGTAATAGCAGCCAAATACAAAAGATAGCACTGAGCACTGCGGTTATACAAAAAAGTATTTTAATATCAATCTTTAAAACACTTAGAATGATAATTGAAAATATAGCAGAAGATACCATAAATACCGCATTTAAAATGTTGTTTGCGGCAACGACTCGTGCACGATGTGAGCGTGGAGAGTATGCTTGCATCATTGCATAGAGCGGAACGATGTAAAAACCGCCACTAATACCCAATAAAGTCACGGCAATCATGACATGGTAATAGCCCCAACCTTGATGAAAAACTTCTGAAAGGGTAATGAGTGGGCCAGTTTGAGTCGGGACGAGGGTCAAACTAAATGCTAAATACAGTGCAAATACCGTTAAACCTACAGCACCGATGGGAACCATCTTAATATTGACTTGAGTGCCGCCTAATTTACGACAAAGTAATGAACCCACGCCCACACCGACAGAGAAAAAGGTCAATAGCAAGCTAACGACATTTTCAGAGGCATGTAGGTTTTGCTGGGTCATTTGTGGAATTTGGGTGAGGTAGGTTGCACCATAAAACCAATACCACGAGTTCCCCAATAAAATGGTAAAAATCAGCGGCAAACTTTTGGCATATTTCATCGTTTGGTAACTGGTACGGAAAAAGTTCCAATCGATTTTTAAATCAGGTGTTGTGACATTTTGCTTAAGAATAAAACGACTGGTGATATAACCTAAAATGGCGATGGTCATTACCGTCAGGCTGATCCACATTAAATTGCCTTGAGATGAAGCAATCACTGCACCGCCCAAAATCATCCCGAATAAAATTGCCATGGATGTTGCCGATTGGAAGAGCGCATTGCCTGACATCAGCTCATTGGGCTTTAAAATTTCAGGCAAAATTGCATATTTGATTGGACCAAAAAATGTCGAATGGGTCCCCATCAAAAATAAAGCCAGCAACAATAACCATAAATGACCGGTCAGAAAGCCAATACTGCCGATGATCATGATGATAATTTCTAAAATTTTGATGCCACGGACAAGTTGTGAACGTTCAAACTTATCTGCGATCTGTCCCGCTGTCGCTGAAAAAATAAAGTAGGGTAAAATAAACAATAATGCAGCCAGATTGTTTAGCGTGCTGATGGGTAATGCCTGTTGTTGGATTAATCCATAGGTAATGACCAACAATAAAGCCTGTTTATAGACATTGTCATTGAGCGCCCCAAAAAATTGGGTCAAAAACATAGGCAGGAAACGGCGTGTACCTAGCAGATGTTCGTTGTTATTCATAAGCGTCTTGCTACATTAAGTTTTATTAAGAAATGTGAGTGATTGGTAAAATCTCTAAAAAAATCATGTAATATGTTTTTGAGTTTGGAGATGGCGAAAAACCAATAGATATAAGATCTTTAGCTCTACATCTGGTTGACTAAGTCCATTACATAATGAAATTTGTTAGAGTTTGCTATGCCTGCAAAAATCAAGTTTAAAAAAACAATGCTTCATCACAGTATGGCTCACTGCATACGACAGCATCATAGCAATAAAAGTCTATATATGAGCATCTTTTTGACCTTGTGTGCTCAGCATAGTTTCGCCCAAACTCCCGCAGAAACGGTTCCAACATCTACCGATACAAAAGCAGAGATTGTTGCTGAAATCAAGGATGAGGCTGTAAAGCAAGGGCTATCGACGCCTGAAGCAATTGAAAAAATTGAAAATATAAATGAACCAGAAGAATCTGTTGATAGCATGAAAATGCTGCAAGAACAGCAGCAAGCAGGAACTCAACTACAAGAATTTAAACCCATTGAGTTTGAAGATTTAGAAAACTTACCCGTGACACCTGTTGATCAAAACATGGCGAATGAAATCTTCCAAGTTGCTGAAGAAGCCAAACGTCAAGCGCAGGAGTACCGTGCAACACAGCAAACAGAAGTTGCTGTTGCAGATATTACCCAAAAAGAGTTAACGGAAATTAACCAAGCGCCAGTCAATATTGATCAGCTCATGGGTGAAATTCGTTCGGATAATGAAATTACCGCGACACGAAATGAAAATGCCAATACTCTGCAAGAGCTGCATAACCCAACAGTTGAGGATGATGCAGAGCCGGGTATTTTCAAGCGCTTATTATATAAAGTACGTCCGCCACGTCAGATGAACACGGCAAAAGTGCCACGAATTAGTGCGGATGTTGAAATTACATCAGCACATAATACCAGTCAAACGTCGAGTAAAGCCTACGGTGCGGCACTGGAAGATCTCAAAGCCAATATTAAAGGCAAGCTTTCAAGTTTTACTCAAGAATCCTTTAGTGATTTTCCATCAGCTTTGCCTCAATTACGTAGCTTGTCCAATCAAGCCGCGCAAGCCGTGGGTTTCTATCAATCTGAATTCAAATTTGAAAAAGTGTCTGACAGCAAAGTTCGTGTATTGGTTACACCAAATACGCCTGTGCAAATTGAAAAACAGAATGTTGAATTTTCTGGGGCTGGGGCGAACCAAGCTCAGTTTCAGGTGATTGGTGTATTACCAGATCAGGAAGAAGGTGACATTCTTAATCATGGTAAATACGAAACGACGAAAGGCCGAATTAATGATGCAGCAACTAATAACGGTTATTTCGACTCGTACTGGCGTTTGCACGATGTAAGAGTGGCTCAACCACAAAATACAGCCGATATCAATTTGCGCTTTGAAACGGGCGAGCGTTATAAGCTGGGCGAAGTCGAATTTAGAATGAGTGATCCGAATGCAGAGTTTCCATTGGATCGCGATATTTTAGAAAGCTTGGTGACGTGGAAAGACGGTGCTGACTATACTTTCTGGCGTGTGAATGGTTTGGCCAATAACCTGACGAACTCGCGCTATTTTAACTACACCTTGGTTGATGCGATTCGACCAGACCCGATTGAAAAGCCGCTTGAACTGCCCCCGGATATTCAAACCTTGGTCGATCAAAATCAGTTGTCTGAAAGTTCACAAGTGGTGAAAGATAAAACTGAAGTGATGTCGAATAAAGAAGTCACGCAAAAAGTGGTTGATGAAGACCAATTTGCGGGGGTGAATGATGCAGAGCAATCCTCTAAATTACGCAGTTTGCAAGATACGCAAGATGCCAAACAAGCAGAACAAGATCGCTTAAAAGCGCAAGCACGCGAAGATAAAAAAGTCCCTGTGATCGTGACACTGAATGCAGACAAGCTGAATAGTGCAGAAATTGGTGCAGGTTTTGGTACTGATACAGGCACACGTGTTCGTGGCCAGTATCGCCGTGCCATTGTAAACAAACGTGGTCATTCTTTTGACGCCAACATGGAAGTATCCAAAATCCGTCAATCGATTGATGGTCGCTATAACATCCCATATAACCATCCATTAAATGACTATGTCAGTTTGGTTGGTGGTTATGAACGTGAAGAACGTGATGATGTCGGTCAAGGTGTTAATCTTTCCATTGAGTCTGCTGTAGCGGGTGTGGACCGGATTATTAAAAACCCCCGTGGTAGTTGGCAGCATACATTTGGTTTACGTTATCGTTTGGACCGTATTACTGATGACGGACTTAATCCTAGTGATGACATTCCAGATGCATTCTTGGTGAATACCAACAATGAACAACAGTCCTTGATGTTTGGCTATGAAATTTCTCGAACCGACTCTGATAAACGTGTGAATCCAAGTAAAGGGATAAAGCAAACCTATAAAGTTGAAGTCGGAAGTGAAAGCTTACTTTCGGATGTTGATATGGCGATCTTGAATGCGGGCTGGCGCTTTATTTATTCATTGGGTGAAAATGATAATCACCAGTTCGTGGGGCGCAGTGATGTAGGTTATATTCTGACAGAGAACTTTGATAAAGTTCCTTATAACTTACGCTATTTTACCGGTGGTGACCAAACCATTCGCGGCTTTGACTATAAGAGTTTAGCGGCTGAAGAAGATGGCTATAAAATTGGTGGTCAAGTTTTGGCAACTGGCTCATTAGAATATAACTACCAATTTAAAGAAGGTTGGCGTGCTGCGGTCTTTAGTGACTTCGGTAATGCTTACGATAAAGACTTTAATACACCGACTGCATATAGCGCAGGTGTGGGGATACGTTGGGCATCGCCAATTGGTCCAATTCGTTTAGATGTGGCTACGGGACTTTCTGACGACAGCAAACCAATTCGTTTACATTTCTTTATTGGTTCACAATTATAATTTTTAGGTGATGTGTTTTTTATGACTGAACAAGAGCAGCAAGAACCAGAAAACGAAACGCCGGTAGAACAACTGCCGAAGAAGCGTCGTATTCTTCGAAGTGTCATTTTGACCTTCGTGTTCGTGCTTATCTTTTTGGTGGCTGCATTAGCAGTTATGTTCTCTACAGACAAAGGCAGTAAGTTTTTACTTGACCGTGTTCTGGAACGTCAGCAAATCATTCACTATGAATATGAAGGTGGTAACCTGTGGCGGGGCATTATTCTACGAAATGTCCTCGTTACGCTAAAACCTGTCGATGTAAAGATTGACCGTGCCGATATTACACTCGGCTGGCGCGCCATTATTAATAAAGAAATTCATTTAAATAAGGCAGATGTTAAAAATCTGCAAATTATTACCAAGACACCGCCAAGCGATAAACCTTTTGCATTTAGTGAAATCCGTCTGCCTTTCGTACTTCGTGTCGATCATGCAGATCTAGATCATATGCTGATTAAAACCCATAGTTCTGGTGTGGATTTCTATGACATTGAATTAAATGAAGCGCTTTGGTCAGGGACGGAATTAAAATTTGAAGATACCCGTATGGATATGGGGTATTTGTCCGTGCGCCAAGCCTCGGGGAATATGAAATTTGAAGGCAAGTATCCGCTAAATGCTGTGGGGATTGTTAATTTACCTTCATTACGTGAAAGCCTGAAAATTCATGATATTCAAGTGGTGGCTAAAGGATCTCTTGATACGATTCAAGCCGGTGTGGCAACTCATACGCCTGATCTTTTAACAGGATGGGCAGTGGTCCATCCAATGCGTCCACATGTCCCGATGTTTGGTGCGCTTAAATTTAAAAACTATCATTTACCTTTACTGACTGAGCAAAAGCTCTTTGCTAAAAATGGGCTGGCAAAATTCAAAGGGGATATTCAGCGTCTCAATTTAGATTTAGACACGGACCTGAGCGGGGCCAATATTCCTGAGGGTAAATATACTGCGCTCATGAGTACGGACTTGGTCAACCAACTTGATATTTCTAACCTAAATGGTCAAGTGATGGGCGGTGCTGTCAATTTGGGTGGCGTGGTGAGTTGGAAAGATCAGGTCACTTGGGATGTAAGTGGTCGTTTGGATAAAATTAATCCAAAACATAAGCTGATCCCGCAAGTGGTTCAAGATTTTCTACCTGTAAATTTAAACAGTAAGATTGCGTCCAAAGGGACCCTTGAAAAAGGTATGCACTTGACGGCGTTGGTGGATTTTGACCAATATGAAACTTGGAATTTAAAACTCGATCAAGCGCCTGCCAAAAATAATAAAGCTCAGCCGATGCTGATGGATGTGTCTTGGAAAAATATAGACCGTGCAGTGCCATATGTTGGATGGTTGAGTAGTGATTCGGGCAATGTGCAATTGGCGCTTACAGAAGGTCAGCAGAACATCAACGTGGCGACCACCGTGTCAAGACATGAAAAAGGTGCTCTGCCTGCTGGACAATATCAAGCCAAACTGAATCTGAAAAATAACAATCTCAATGTCCCTGCCTTTAGTTATGTGGCCGACAAAGGTCAGCTCAAAGGTAATGCAGTTGTAGAATTGCCTGATCAAAAACGTATGCTGAAATGGCAAGCCAATGTACAAGCACAGCAGTTCAATCCGCAAACCATCGTAGCTGCTGCGCCTGTCGATCAAATTACAGGGTCATTAAAAGCCAATGGTTATGCAAAACCAAATCAACAGATTATTCAGCTGAATAATATTGATTTGTTAGGCCGACTAGCACAGCAAAATGAAACGGTTCATTTAACAGGTAAATCTACTGCTGCGCTGACTTTCCATGATGAGAAACAAGGTGGAGGCTTTAAAGCTTTTGCTGTGAATTATAATGGTGGCCTCAATGCAAGCCAAGTTGCCGCAAGTAAAGGCAGTTTGATTTTCAAAGTATCGGGTACACCTGAATTAATTAAAATAGCCGAGCTACGTCATGATGGCGTGGCAGGTAAAATTTCTGCCAATGGACAAGTTTTACTACAAAAAGCCATTGGTTGGGATATCAATGCATCACTGGTGCATTTTAAGCCGCATTACTTTGCCTCAAATGTACGGGGTGAATTATCTGGAAATTTAAAAACCAGTGGTGTGTGGTCAGATACGCTAAAACGTATTCAAATTGAACGTCTGAATTTGGCAGGTATGATCAATAACAAACCTGTCCGTGGTCAAGGTAACTTGGCGATGGTGATTAATTCAAATCAATCTGGTTTTATGCCAAAACAGTTTGAAGCGAATAATTTACTGTTGGCTTATGCCAATAACCAAATTCAAGCCACAGGTAATGCACAAAATTTACAATTGAAAATTAATGCACCGGCATTATATGAAATTTATGCAGGCCTACGTGGACGTGCTTATGGCTACTTAAATGTTCAAGCACAACCACGACTGCAAGCATCTGCCAATATCGCAATAGATGATTTTGCTTTTAATAATTTATTCAGTGTGAAAAAAATACGGGTGCAAGGCGAGTTGCCAACTTCTGCGACTTCACCAAGTTTATTAACGGCAACGATGGATAATTTACGCAGTAACAACCGTGAGATTGTGAAAGGTCAAATTTCACTGGCCGGTACACGTAATGCGCATTTGTTAAAAGTCAGTGCTGAGAATAAATTATCAAAATTTTATGTGCAGTTAGCCGGTGGTTTTAATGCACAAAATAATTGGCTCGGTCAGATTCAAAAAGGCGATTTTGACTCCTTGCGTACGCGTCTTGTACAGCGTCAAAATGCGTCGATTATTTACAACACGGCACAGTCTGACTTATTTGTCGGTGCGCATTGTTGGATGAGTCAGCAAAGTGAATTATGTTTTGATCAGCCGATTCGTGTGAATAAAAACCGCGGCAATGTATCTTTTGTGACAAAGAACCTAGACTTAAATGATTTTGCAGCATTTATGCCTGAAGGCCTGGCGATTACGGGTAAAGTGAATGGTTATGCGAAAGCGTCTTGGGCGAAAGGTGCAAAACCTAAAATTGATGCACGTTTAGTGACTCGTGACGGTTTACTCGGTTTAGCGGCTGAAGATCCACAGTATTTAGCATCCACTTTAAAATATGACGAAGTAGGTTTGATTGCGAAAAGTGTCGCTGAAGGGCTACAAATTCGACTCGATACCAAAGCCCCAGATATTGGTACAGGTTATGCCAATATTATTATTGATCCGTATAAAGCCAATAAACCGATCCGTGGTGAAGTGGCCTTTAACCAAGTTCAATTGAAAATCTTAAAACCATTTATACAAGATGTCCGTTCAATGGGCGGTACGTTGTCTTATGCGGCAAAAATTAGCGGAACATTGTCACAGCCTTTAATGGATGGTGAGATTCGAGTGAAAAATGGCTCGATTAGCATGATTTCATTGCCTGTGAACTTGACCAATATTCAGTTGTATTCTGCTGTACGTCAAAACCATGCGACGATTGATGGTGCATTTAACAGTGGGCGTGGTGTGGGCAAATTAACCGGAAATATTGACTGGAAAAATGATCCACGTATCCAGTTGAATTTAACGGGTAATGAAATGTTGGTCCGTCAAGCGCCATTGATCACCGCTGTTGTAACGCCTGATTTATCTTTAGATGTGCTGCCTTTCAGTAAGAAATTAACATTAAAAGGTAAAATTGATGTGCCGCGTGCATTGATTTCGATGCCAGAATCGTCTGCAACAGTGGTTGGGGTATCTTCAGATGTACGTGTGGTACATGAAGGTGATAACCAACTTGAAATCTTAAAATCGGCACGTCCTTGGGATATTCGCGCAGATGTACAGGTGAACATTGGTAATCAAGTGATTTTCCAAGGTTTTGATAGTCGAATTCCGTTGATTGGTCGTTTGAATTTGACACAACGTGGTTTAGAAACAGCAATGCGTGCCAATGGTGCAATCGGTGTTTCACAACGTGTGAAAATTGAAGCCTATGGTCAAAGTCTGGACTTGAACCGTGCGATTGCCCGTTTTAATGGACCATTGGCAAATCCAACGTTAGATATCGATGCAAATAAAGCCGTGCAAGGTAGTACAGTTGGGGTTCGTGTGACGGGTACGGCATCAAGTCCTGCAATTCAGGTGTATAACGATGCAGGTCTGTCTGAACAAGAAGCCTTAAATGCCTTAATTACAGGTCGTATTAATGAAGGAAGTTCAGGTTTAAGTCAGGCGGAAGGTTTCCGTTCTGATGTGAACAATACGATTGCAGCAGCCGGTATTAGTATGGGCTTGGGTGGTACACGTGCATTGACCAATCAAATTGGTCGTACATTTGGTCTGAGTGGTTTGGCACTCGATGCTCAAGGAACAGGAGATGATACTCAGGTTTCACTGACGGGTTATATTACACCTGATTTATTCATTCGTTATGGTGTAGGGGTATTTACACCAGTGAATAAACTGACCTTACGTTATCAAATGAATCAACGTTTGTATTTGGAAGCGAGTCAGTCTTTAGAACGTGCAATTGACTTGTTTTATAATTGGCGTTTCTAAGGTGTTGAATTATAAGTGATAATTTAAGGTTTTAATAAAAATTCTTGTTTATGGCTGATCTAATAATTTTTAGACTAGACAAAAATAGGTCTATAAAGCGGTTTTGTGTAACACAACCCTTTAAGAAAGATCCTACAATCATACATATTTGAAGTGCTTAAAGCGGGTGTAGAGCTATTAAAAAATAAAAGAGGTGTGTTTCCACAAACAGTAGCTCAAACAATTGGCTTCAAAAAAGTATTAAATTTGTTGAGAGAAGGATCAGGAAATTTGGACAATTGACATAAGTATATTTGTCTCCCTAAATGATGTTGTAAACATCAATATATCAGTATTTTATGGCACATGGACCAAGAAGAAATCATTCAAATGATTTTAAAGCTAAGTGAGCATTTGCTGCGATTAAAGCGGAAAAACACTTGTTGAATTAAGTGCTGAATTTGATTTTATCAAAACCAAATTATCGACTGGGAAAATCAATTGATCGCAGCCTCATTGCAAGCTTTCGATCAATTAAAAGCTCTTATAGAACTGCAAATTGATCTAAAAAAAACTACATGCAAAAATCGGCGAGCAGGCATGAAAAAGTGATTTTTCAGAAGGTGTGTTGAAGAAAATGGGGCGCTTCAACCACAAAAGTTAATTTGCAGCTCACTTCAAATTTCAGTTTTAGTTGTCCAACAAGTGAAATCACCTCCAAGTACATCATCATAAGATGAAAGCCACTTTGAGACTCGGTTCTGCGGTAACATAACTGTTGTTCCAACATGAGTTTTTACCGAGCCCGTATGCTTTACCCAATGCCTAAAAAAATCCAATTTGCACCTTCTCAAGCGAAATGGCAGCTGTCATCAACACAGTCGGTATTGGTGCTGGTTGGTTTACAAAATTTACGCATGCAGCAGGGCATACAAGATACGCAGCTGATGGAAAATTTGATCCAACTGACCAATAAAGCCAAAGCCTTAGAGATTCCAATTGTCGATTTATATGGTGATGATTTACTTCAAGGCATGCAGCAGCTCGGTGAATATGCAACAACACACCCGCAGCTCATCTTTGCAGGGCAAATCACGCCTATGCTGAAACAGATCTTGCCGCATCTATACAGCGTGACAGAGCAAATCTGTATTGTTGATGACGCAATTGTGCTGAATAATCAGGAACAGCATATTCTGTGGGTGGACTCCATATCAGGCCAAGGTATCCATCATATGAGTAGTTATAATTTGATGCGGCTTTGGAATCTGTCAGCGCCAACGGAATTCGTCTTGTCGGCCAAAGGCATATTATTGGCTATCGCAGAACAGTTAGATATGGACGCATTGGAAATAGATCCCTTAATCGATTTACGCAGTTATGGGCTCGATTCCATTGCCATGGTCAGCTTAATTGGGTTGTGGCGTGCCAATGGTGCAAACATCCGTTATGAAGACTTTTTAGATGGTGCAAGTTTAAAAGCATTGCTAGAAAAATTGCTCAATACAGATTAAACAAAGCCAATTGGAATTATTTTTGTTCTAAATCGGAAAATACGTCGGGAAATATAGCTTTGTGCATTGTAATTGTTGGCTAAGCTTTTTATTATTGCCGCCTTGTTTTTCGAGATCAGAACTGGATTGAACTTTGAGTAATTTTCTAACCGAACACCTGATACATCGTGACACTGACTTTATGGTGATCCATAAACCAGCAGGTTTACTCACAGTTCCGGGAAAAACAGCAGATTTACAAGACTGTGTTATCAATCGATTATTAAAAATTGAACCGAATACCTTGCTCATCCATCGTTTGGATCGTGATACCTCAGGTATTTTGGTTTTTGCATTAACCCGTCAAGGGCAAAATCGAATTTCACGCCAGTTTCAAGAACGTCAAACTTCAAAAACATATCAGGCATTGGTTGCGGGTACGCTCGAAGGTGAAGGTACTATTGATGTACCCGTCGTGTATGACCCAGAACATCCGCCACTGCATATTGCCGATTCTGCACATAATAAGCCTGCACTTACGCATTGGAAAGCCACTGAACATTTTAAGATTCAGGGTCAAGCCGTAACACGTGTAGTTTTAACGCCTATTACCGGTCGATCACATCAGCTTCGTGTTCATATGCAATATTTAGGTCATCCTATTGTTGGTGATACTTTGTATGCAACACCTGAACAACAGCAGCTGATGCCGCGCTTATGTTTACATGCTGAGCGTTTGAGTTTTAACCATCCTGAAACAGAGCAAACAGTGGAATTTCACTGTCCTGTACCATTTTAGGAAAATCATTTAAATCCCTAAGAATTCTGCTCACTATTTAGTGGGCTTTATGTCAAAATATATTGCTTTATGGTCTAGATTTTTGCTCAAATAACGTTCACAGTTTGAGCATAATATTTTCAGACCGAACTTGAGAAAAAGGTGGAAAAATTGCAGCAGTTTGCTATTGGTCAACGTTGGTTATCAGATACAGAAACGGAACTGGGTTTAGGTGTTCTTATTGATGTTGATGAGCGATCGGTCAGCATTTTATTCCCGAAAAGTGATGAAACTCGTGTCTATGCCCGTCACAATGCACCTTTATCTCGTATTGTTTTCAATGTAAATGACGAAGTCCAAGACCAAGAAGGTCAAATTTGGATTGTTGAATCGCTTGAAGACCGTGGTGGTGTGGTGCGTTATAATGCGGTACGCAAACTTGCCGATGGTACAGAAGAGCGTAAAGCACTGAATGAAACACGGATTGGTGCAAGTATTCAGTTAGCAAAACCATTAGACCGTTTACTTGCAAGCCAAGTGGACTATAAAGAATGGTATGACCTGCGTATCGAAGCACTGCTTCTTCAAGCCAATATGAAGTCTAGCCCTTTACGTGGCTTAGTGGGTTCACGTGTGGGTCTCATTCCTCACCAACTGTATATTGCACATGAGGTGGGTAAACGTTTTGCTCCACGTGTATTACTTGCTGACGAAGTAGGTCTGGGTAAAACCATCGAAGCGGGTCTGATCATTCATCAACAGCTTAAAACCGGTCGTTCTGAACGTATCTTGGTATTAGTCCCAGATTCATTGCAATATCAATGGATGATTGAAATGCGTCGTCGTTTCAATCTTGAGTTCTCATTATTTGATCTAACACGTACAGCATCGATTAAAGAACACGATCCAGACCTCAACCCATTCTTAACTGAACAATGCATCATTGCGAGTGTCGATTTGATGATCGACCATGATGACTTGCGTGAACAAGCGCTTGAAGCTGGTTTTGATTTGCTCGTGGTCGATGAAGCCCATCATTTAATGTGGTCAGAAGAAGAAGGCGGCAATGACCGTTATGACCTTGTTGAAGAACTTGCTGAAAAAACACCGGGTGTTCTGTTATTAACCGCAACGCCTGAACAATTAGGTGTAGAAAGTCACTTTGCACGTTTACGTCTGCTCGATCCACAACGTTTTAGTTCGCTTGATCGTTTCTTGGATGAAGAAGAGCAGTATCACCAAACAGCTAAAATTGCTGAAGTGCTGATGTCTGATCTGCCACTCGAAGAAGAGCATTTGGCAGCGATTGAAAAACTATTAGGTCATCGTATTACTGACGAGCCAGAACAACGCTTCCGTGCTATTCATGAGTTATTAGATCGTCATGGTACCGGTCGTATTTTATTCCGTAATACCCGTGAAGCGATTCAAGGTTTCCCAGGTCGTGACTGTCAGCCTGCGCCATTACCTGCACCTGAAAACTGGTCTAAAGATGGCAAGCTACGTGAACAAATGTGGCCTGAAGAAGCGCAGCTTGATGGCTCGTGGATGGAAACAGACCCACGTGTGATGTGGTTGATGGAGCGTCTGCGTACAGACCTGAAACACAAAAAAGTGTTATTGATTGCACGTAGTGGTCCAGTGGTTGAGTCTTTAGAAAATGTACTTCGTTTGCATGCGGGTATTCGCACAGCGATGTTCCATGAAGGCATGAGCTTATTAGAGCGTGACCAAGCAGCAGCTTACTTTGCTGAAGAGTCATACGGCGCGCAAATTTTACTCTGTTCAGAAATTGGTTCTGAAGGTCGTAACTTCCAGTTTGCATCGGACCTTGTGTTATTTGACTTACCTGCCAACCCAGACGTACTTGAACAACGTATTGGCCGTTTAGACCGTATTGGTCAAGAAAATCGTATTCAAATTCATGTGCCTTATCTGGTTGGTACTGCTCAAGAGCGTATGTTCCGTTGGTATAACGAAGCATTAAATATTTTCTGTAATATCTCGCCGACTGCGCAAACCTTACAAGAAAACTTCATCGTCAATCTGAAAGATTGTTTGTTGGCAGATAAAGGCCAAGAGTTTGAAGATTTGCTCGAAGCGGTTAGTGTACAACGTGAAGCACTTGAAGCTGAACTTCAAGAAGGTCGTGACCGTTTACTTGAGTACAACTCTTGCCGTCCAATCGTGGCACAAGAAATTGTGACTGCACTTGAAGACTACGATGACAATACAACCTTGCCAATGTTTATGAAGCGCTTCATGGCGTCTACAAACATTGATTTTGATGAGCAAAGTAATGGTACCGTGATCATCAAGCCAACGGATCAAATGCAAGTTCAGGGTCTGACTTTGGATGAAGAAGGCATGACGGCGACGTTCTATCGTGACCAAGCACAGATCCGTGAAGATGCTCAGTATTTAACACTTGAGCATCCATTCACTGAAAGTGTGATGGAAATGATTAATACACAAAGCTTTGGTAGTACCAACGTTGCTGTGTTGAAATCGGCAGCTTTACCACAAGGTTCTGTGTTAATGGAAGTGTGGTTTAAAGTCGATGTGGTTGCACCAAAAGCATTGAATTTGCCGTCAAGTTTGCCACAACAGTTGGTTCGTGTATTACTGAGCGAAAAAGGTCAGGATTTATCGCAAAAAATTGCACCTGAAATTTTACGTCCTTATTTACATCATCTTGATGGTAACAGTTGCCGCCAAGTGGTTAAGGCACGTCGTGATGTCATTGAACAGCGTTATACGCAAGCGCTGGAAATTGCACGTGGTGCCTTACCGGGCTTTAAACAACAAGCCAAAGAAATCTACGGTAGCAAATGGCAGTATGAAATTGACCGTTTGACTTATTTGAAGCAGTTCAACCCAAGTATTCGTGAAGACGAAATTGCACGTTTACAAAAACTGCAAAAAGAAGGTTTAACGCTGCTTGATGGTCTGGCGGTTACACCAGAAGCGATTCAAATTATGGTAGTGGTTAAGCCATAATTTTAAATTATAAAAAAAGCACCTTCGGGTGCTTTTTTATAGCTATATTTATAACTACAAAATCAATCACGACAGATTTAAGCTAAGTCTAGGTTTTGTAATATTTATTTTTAATCTAAATTGTCGACATCGGCATAAAAAAAGTAACTATTCTTCAGCAATTCTACAGCTTGATCAAAATCTTCATGTTCATCCAACATATAAAATATGCCATCGAGCTTTGTATAGTCCGGATGATTTTTTGCTAACTGAATTTGGATCGTACTTCGTTCTGCTTGGCTGCGTGTTGCATAATGAGCAGTAAGTAAATCAAAATTGATGTCATTACATAGCGGCTGTTTTAAGGCAATGGCACCGCAATAATCATGTATTTCAGGTAATAAACGTAAGACTAAATCAGCTTCTTTGCTTGCCGCCACGATCAGCTCTGGGTCTGCGGTCTTACACAAGGCCAGTATTTCTGTTAATAGGGTTGTTTCATCCAGTGTATGGTCTAACACGATGACTTTTTGCGGTTGAGTTAAATCAAAGTCATTTATTAAAAACATAAAACCTCCTGAAAATAGAATGGTTATGCTTTATTTATCTGCGCTATAAATATGTAGTTGTGCTAAGTATCAAATCTAAAAAGTTACTAAAAATGGTTTTGGATAATGTGTTCAGTCTATGAGCGTTCTAAAGATAATCATGGTGTAGAAATGCAACATTTTCTGATTCGAAGCTCAGTTAAATATGAAATTGTTAAAATAGGGCGCTACACTTCATGCACATTGCTATATCTAATATACAAGCTTTGATTCGTAAAAGAATCGGCATCGCGACATAAGCTGTCGTTATTGATATCGATTGAATCATGAAAGTGAAATGATTAAATGTATTCGGACATATAGCGATAGCATCATATTCAAATGATTGATCACGAACTGTCAAAATGTCGTGTTTTGATGATTTAGTTAAGTAAAGTTTTGACTTGGTTAAATTTATACGTCGATGCTAGCGAGTTGAGGGCAGTTCCGTTAAAATGCTTCAAATTTCAGTAGTTCGTTAGAAGAAAATAAAAATATGAAATCTTTAATTACCTTAGGTAGTAAAACGTCACACGGTGGTGTGGTTTCAGAATGTGAACCTTCATTTGTGATTAATGGTATTGCGGTGCATTTAAATGGCATGAAACATTATTGCCCGAAATGTAATTCGACTGTGGCTGCGATCGCGGCAGATCAAAGTACAACGGTAAAGGGGCGTGGTGTTGTGGTTGCTGGAGATAAAACCACTTGTGGCGCAACCTTTTTACCAAATCAATCAATGGTCGGTTCACAAAAATAATCTGCATACTGACTTTTAGGTCATCTAGATAAGCTCTTCGAGTCCTGTTTAAATCGTATTGATCTCTTTATGATGTGGCATCATCAGCTGATTAGATGAGTTTTACATGAAAAGCGCGATCCATTTTACCCATGCCAATGGTATTCCTGCCGCGAGTTATCGAAAGTTTTTATCTTACTTTTCACCGCAATTTGATGTGAAGGCGATTCCGCTGATTGGTATGGATGAGCGCTATCCGATCACCAAAGATTGGCGATATTTGGTCGAACAAGTCATTGCAGATATTGAGCACCAATTTCCAAAGCAACAAGTGATTGGGCTTGGGCATTCTTTTGGCTCTTTAGTCACCCTGATGGCGGCTTATAAACGTCCAGATTTGTTTTCACAACTGATCATTATGGATCCACCTTTCGTAATCGGCCCTAAGTCCGCAATTTTTGAAGGCATGCAAAAATTAAAGCTCAAAGCAGTCGATAAAATTACCCCAGCAGCAATTACATTGAAGCGTAATGACCATTGGCCAAATTTGGATGAAGCCTATACGGCACTACGGAATAATCGTTTATTTAAAAGTTTTGATGCGCAGTGTTTTGAAGATTATTTTACACAAGGCATTCAAGCTGATGAAAAACGCGGTGGCGTGACCCTCAGCATTCCAAAAGCCGTGGAAGCACAAATTTTCCGTACAGTGCCTGCATGGTGGTGGCGTACTCCACGTAAAGCCCCTCAAATGCCTGTACACCTGATCACGGCTGATGGCAGCCATTTTTATAAACAAGGTTTGCCTGACGGAATGAAGAAAACTTATGGTATAGATTATAGTGTAGTTGAAGGTGGACACATGTTCCCTCTGGAGCAGCCGAAACAGACAGCGCTACACGTCATGCAGTACTTACAGCATTAGAAAAATATATTTTGCTCATAAAAAAGGAGACCTGAACGTCTCCTTTATTTCTCACCGTTAATTTTTAGCGAATCTGTGCTTCGTCTAAATGGCGAGCACCTTCCAAGATCATACGAATCATAATCATGGTTTGTTCGGCAACTTCTTTGCGTTGTTCTGTCGGTAGATCAATGACTTTTGCACCCATGTTAAACACCAATTGGGTAATACCACGTGCCACGATGTCAGGATGAGCCAACTTGCTCTGATTTAAACGTTCTAGGACGATTAAATCTTCTCTTAATTCTTGTTGGAAATAGTTAAGTTGACGCTCAACAGCATTTTTATAAGAATGCGAACCAGTGTAGCCTTCACGGAGTAACAGGCTTAGGTTACCTTCATCGGCATCTAGCTGTTGAATAAATACTTCAACTGAACTACGAATAATACTGCTTTGGCGTGATGCCTGAAGGCGTGCTTCATGCAGAATTTGACGTAACACACCGCCAGCTCGATCAATCAACTCAATGGCTAATTCATCAATATCTTTGAAGTGACGATAAAAACTATTTGGAGCAATGCCAGCTTCACGTGCAACTTCACGCAAACTCAGTGATGAAATACTTTTTTGTGGACCAATTAAATTAAGCGCTGCCTGAAACAGTTCTTCCTTGGTAATCGTTGCTTTACGACCTACAGTGCGAACTGCAAGTGGAGTTTCAGCTTCAGAATGTAATTCTTCCTGGTACATGTTAACCATATTCGTCTGTGCAGACTGAGTCATATTTTTTAATAGATTAAAAACATTAACATATTATAGCGTCTGCTAATAGCTTTTGTGAAAATGTCGATTAAATGCACAATCGTATATACAAATATATATACATGTGTATAATAATTAAAAACCTCCCATGAGTTGTATTTGATTATGCATGTACTCGAAAAAGCGAAAAAGCCTTTAAACGCAATCAAAGACAGTGTTGTAGACGTAAATGCGGTAAATTTCTGGTTGCAGAAATTTAATCCGTTATGGTCTGGTAATCAGACACTCGGCAAAATTGTACAAAAAGAAAATGCAGCAAATGAGATGGTCAGCCTAACCATACAGGTGAACCGTTTATTTAAAATTGGCGAAGCTGGTCAGCATCATCCTGTTTTTGCTCGCGTAAATGGTATCCGTTACGAACGTACTTATAGTTTGACTCAGTTAGATGATCAACACGTATTGCTTAGTGTAAAAAAAGTGAATACGGGTATTGTGAGTACTTGGCTCGTAGAACAAGCGCAAGTGGGTGATATCTTAGAATTTGGTCAGCCTTTTGGTGATATGACCTTGGTGTCAAATTCTACACCGTTGCTACTATTGGCTGCGGGTAGTGGTATTACGCCTATGTTGAGTTTATTGAAAGCGATGAGCAAAACCAAGCAAATTGCGGAGCAACCAATTCAGTTAATGTACTGGGTTAAGTATCACGATGATGCCGCATTCAAATTACGCTTCGAAGCTTTGGCAAATCAATATCCAAACTTTAAATTTCAAATTTTCTTTACCCAAGAAGATGTTGCCGATCCACGATTAAATGCCGCTCACGCTGCTCAAATTGACGACATTGAGCACAGTACTGTGTTTGCATGTGGTCCATCGGGTTTCGTCACTCAGGCCGAAGCGTTATTTGATCATGCACAGTGCTTTATGAGTGAAGCATTTAGCATGAGCCCAATTGCAACAGATGACATTGGCTTTGTGAATGTCACACTTACACAATCCAATAAAACCGTCAGTATTCCAAAAGGCCAATCGATTCTAGCCAGTCTTGAGCAGCAAAATATCAAACCTAATCACGGTTGCCGCATGGGCATTTGTAATAAATGTGCCTGCAATAAAGTAGAAGGTTCGACTAAAAATATGGTCAATGGTAGCCAAAATACAGAGCCGGGTAATTTACTCAAAATTTGTGTGAACTCAGCACAGTCAGATCTTGTTATTGATTTATAAGGTAGAAAAAATATGAACATGCCTGTAAAAATTGAATATTTTAAAAATCCCAAAAACCGTGAGTTAACCCAATCGCAATTAGACGAACTTGCGCGTGAGCTTGATGCGATTAAGCAAGAAGTTTTAGACGACTTAGGTGAAAAAGACGCGAAATACATTCGCCGTGTGTATTCGACAGTTCGTTATTCATCTATGGCGGGTCGTGCTTTATTGTTTGCAGGTTGGTTCCCACCAGCGTGGATTTTGGGCACAGGTCTTTTAGGTTTTGCCAAAATCATGGAAAACATGGAATTGGGTCATAATGTCATGCACGGTCAATATGACTGGATGAACGATCCTAAATTCAATGGTCAGACCTATGAGTGGGATATCGTGGGTACAGCAGATAACTGGCGCCAAACACATAATTTTAAACATCATACCTATACCAACATTAAAGGTATGGATGATGACATTGGTTATGGTCTCGTTCGTTTGTTCCCAGAACAGCGTTGGAAGCCGGGCTATTTATTACAACCGATTTATAGCATTCCATTTTGCTTATTGTTCCAATGGGGTGTTGCCATTCAAAACCTTGAATTGGGTAAATACTTCAAAGGTCGCAAAACAAAACAGCAGACTAAAGAAGAATGGAAACCAATGCAAGCCAAAATCGGCAAGCAATTATTTAAAGACTATGTGTTCTTCCCGCTTATTGCAGGGCCTGCAGCATTACCCGTGCTTACAGGGAACCTAGTGGCAAATGGTCTTCGTAATATTTGGACGTTTAGTATTATTTTCTGTGGTCACTTTACCAAAGATGTTGAAGTTTTCCCGAAAAAAGTACTTGAAAATGAAAGCCGTGGACATTGGTACATGCGTCAAATTCGTGGTTCTTCAAACCTTACCGGTTCAGAAGCATTTCATATTTTGACAGGGCATTTAAGCCATCAGATCGAACACCATTTATACCCAGATGTTCCTGCGCGTCGTTATCGTAAAATGGCGCCAAAAGTACAGGCGGTATGTGAAAAATATGGTTTGAACTATAATAACGCAAGCTTGGTGAAACAGTACGGCAGTGTTATCAAACGTATTGTGAAATATGCGTTTCCATTTAAAAAGTAATAAAAGCTAGGCTTGAGTTGCTGAATCAAAAAAAAGCCATGCATTTACATGGCTTTTTTCATATTAACTTTGGGGGAAATATCTATTTTACTTTTTGATATGTAATTTGAGAATCTTAATCAAATTCATATAATTTCCTTTTTTAGCCATACGAATGACCAATTCAATTTCTTCTTTCGTCCACATCTGGCGAGTGGCTGAGAAGGCAAATTGAGCAAGGAGAACAAATGGATTTTCGCCAAATTTAATATGGAGGCCTTTGACATATTTCGGTGGATTGAATTGATTCATATTCTTTTCCCGCTTTTAATATTTGACCGCATTATTTCTAATTAATGAGAAAAATAGCACACTATAAAGTCAAAATAAAAGCAGAATTTTCAAAATTTAATCATATATTAGAGCGACTTAAATTTAAGATTGTGATTGTTAACTTTGATTAATAAAACAAACTAAATCACTCGACTTTAGTCGAGTTCCGGTAGGCGCTTATCCTGTCCATTCATGAAATGGTGGGTGGCCAATTCGAACATAGCGAGGTCTTCATCGCTATTTCCATAGGCATAAACATACTCGTAGTCTTGAAGGTTAAATTGCTCCAAAACGCGAATTTTCTTTTGCTCACCACTACAGTCTAAGGTTTGATACAAACCAGTCAGTATTTGGTCATTGGCTGCTGTTTCGGTACAAATCAGTTTGACCCCGAGCTTTTCAGCCACAGGTTTAAGATATAAATCGACTGAGGCAGAAACCAATACGACTTCATGACCGCGTTTTTGGTGTTGCTGTAATTGTTCATACAGTGAAGGATTGAGTTCTTCCATCAAATGTTCAGCATATTGCGCTGCTTGATTTAAAACCTGCTCATGGTTGGCTTGGCTAAACATTGCGGCATATAGGCGAGGACGCATTGCATGTGCAGGATATAGCTTGAGATAATAGCCTTGAATCCAAGGGAGAATTTTAATCCCTTGGCGCACGATATGCCGTTTAGGCAGGGAATAGAAGATGAACCCTGTAAAACTGTCTTTATTACACAGGGTTCCGTCAAAATCGAATAAGGCTAGAGTTTTAGGTTTTTGATGCGGCGCATGCATGTTTGATAACGTCCATCGACTCGTGTGGCAAACCAATTGGTATTGTAATCACGGCTTAATTTCGGCCCCGAAATTACGACTTCAGGCATCATGGCATAAAACGGTTCTTTACCAGTCTTTTCTTGGTACAACTTTTTGACCGCTTTATACGTCAAAGTATCTTCAAAGTCCTGATCTTTTTCTTTTTTAAGATCTGAACGAATTTGACGTGGCGTCGCGATCACATTGTTTTCTGCAAAAACGGCAATCAGCGCGGTTTCAGACTGGCTTTTTGCAGAACGTGGAGAACCATCTTTATTATAAAGCAAGAGGTCACCATCTAAGCCGAGCTCAGCAGGGGTTAAGTCATTTAACATGCTTTGGAATGCCGCATTACGACTCGAATAACGACCCGAGTTATAATCTGCAAAACGATAAATTGGTTTGTCATATTCAGCTGGATACATCATTAAACGGTGGATGCCATAATACAAACCGCCATATTGGCTATACATGTCTGTACGCAGTGCCGCAATATTTCCACCTTGGCGTTTGTGGTCTTTGGCATAGCCTATATGGACTTGCATCGAACCCAAAGTGGTAATGGGGTTGAGCTTTTCACCAATATCTTGTCCAACCAGTTTCGCTGCGCCTGTTAATGCACTCACGTGATAATGTTTAGACATATAGTCAAAAATTTCACGATATAGTTCGTCTAGTTCACGTTCAGTTTGAACACGGCGCATTTGGCTCAAATAGTTATCTTCTGGACTTGGCTGATTTTTTAACACATCTTGGAAATAGCCAGCGACTGTACCACCGATGCCATCACCCAATTTATCTTTAAACTTTTCTTCAAGACGATCTTGAACTTCTTTAACGGCTTTTTCACCGAGTCCCGGCACATGTGGGTCAGCAACAAAATTGGACTCTTGATCGACCACAGCAACAATCGTACAGACATTTTCTTTCGTGGTCGGAATACCGAGCTGATCACTAATGTCGTAGATATCATTGGCCCATGACAGACGTTCATTCACGCGAGGTGGAATGGCTTTTTTAATCTGTTCCGCTTCCATAGTGGGTTCATCTTTGCTCCACCATGAACCATTACCACAAGCAGCCAAGCCAATGGATAAAGCCAGTACAGAAAGGGATTTAAAGCATAATGTGGTCGAAAAAGTTTTGTTCATATTTTCCAATAAACTCAGCCATATGGGGGCGACAAAGCAGGAGCAGTATACTATGCAAAATACATAAGTAATGAATAAATATGTATATGCCTCATAGGGGACTGTCAATCTATTTATGGAGATCTACGCGTGTAAAAACAAGCAGTTCTGTCAGGATGATTGGAAAAAGAATGCTTTTTGAGCTAAATAGATGAATATTCCAATATCATTTTCAACAGATTATAAAAAATGCAGGTATATACTAGCTGAAATCCATAAATTTTTTAAGGGGATTATTATGCCAGCTAAATTTTTCAGTCGTTTCTTGGGTTTGATTGCGTTAGTTATGGTATTGGGGGCAATCGTTATAAACTTTGTTGTGGCTAAACCGATGGTGGAATATTGGATCTTACTCTTACTACCTTGTTTTGCCGTTCCAATTTTAACCTCAGTGATGATCACGAAGGATGAAAATCTTTAACATCATCGTTCAGTAAATCTATTTTTCAATCCGATAGATGATCAATACTCAGTCTGTGCAAAAAGCTCACATCGGGTGGGCTTTTTGTTGATGTGTCTAAAGTCTTTTATACTGTGCAAATGAGAAAGTTAAAACGCCAGCACAAATTAACGGTATCAAAAGTGGTTTGGTCAACTGAACAAGATGCCGTGTTGATCGAACATGCAGATTTAGCTATGTCTGAATTAATCCAGCACTTGGGATTTAGTGAAGAAGACATTTTACAAAGAAAAAAAGTATTGGGTTTAAACCGGCGGGCACGTCAAATTCAACGTTTATATTTTAAATAATTGAAGTCAAATTCATTGACAGCTGCGAAAGACTTAAAAAATGCCTGTGAATTTAAAAACCCACAATCTGTGGGCTTTTAAATTTTTGCTCAATTATTTTGCAACAGCTTCAGAAGCAGGAGCCGCTTCAGTTGCGTCTTGAGCAACTTCAGTTGTTTGAGCTTCAGATGCAGCAGCTTCAACTTTTTGTTCTTCAGCAGCAAATGTAGTTGCAGCAGCAGCAGAGATAAGTGTAGCGAAAAGTACTTTGTTTAAAGTTTTCATGATTCAATCTTCAGTCTATTTTTTTGGAAAAAACAACTTAATGTATTAATCATGATAAAAGTGTAATTAAAATGGGTTGTTATGTGTCTAGATTGTGAACATTTACGAAAAACTTATCAAAAAAATCAATAGTTTGAAATATATCACAAAATAATATGTGTCATTCAATTGTCGTTTTATATTTGAAAGGCTTTAAAAAAGAAAAACCCGAATAAATCGGGAAGTGTATTTTACGTTGTTATTACAGCGAAACTTACACACTTTTCGCTTAATAACAATTTATCGCACAATTATGACGCCATGATGAAAGGGAGGTTATTCAGCAGGGCATGCAATTTTGAGTTTTTCTTTGTAATAGTCCTGTGCGATCTTCAAATCATTTAACATTTTATCTTGAGTATAGTCTTTGGCTGCGAGTTTGAGCATGGCAGGCATGTAGTTAGTTTTATATTCATGAGGGTAGTCATGACATAAGACTTGGGTTTTTTCCTTGATTGATGTGCTTGGAGCATCTAAAACATCAAGGTATTGACTGATTTGCGCATCTGACTGCTCAAATTGTTGAGTCGCTTGTTCCGTTGTTAAATCAGCGTTTTGGTTTTCAGCTGCAGCCACCTCGTCATTCGGTTGTTGGCAGGCAGTCAGAAAAGTAGCGAAAAATATAAAAGAGAGAATTTTCAATTTTTTCATAAAGTTTAACTCACTGATGTGAATTTATAGATTTAAGTTTTCAATGATTTTAGCAGTATCCCTCTATAGTAACACCTGTACAGGCAGATCTGCTGAAAGTCTGATGTTGAATCGATAGTGTGTTAACTACATGGCTGATGCATAACTTTCAACGACTCTTAAGCAAAAGCGTAGAAATTTTTGTTTGGAATTACTAAACTATCGCATTGCAAATTTGCCGTCCAATTCCGAAGCTTCAAATTCCTCAATTTAAGCGTTGAACGATGTTGATGTTCATTGTCATCATTCAATTGCATAATCATTGCCATAAAACGTTTTTTCGCTCAACAGATTTTGCGAACATACATTTGAATTTAGCATTGTTAAAAGTGGCTTCGAAGATTTCGAATGTGGTTCGCGCATCATTTGCTAAATATAGCTAGAGGTTAAAACATTGAGTCAACATCCTGTCATTCAAGAATTATTCGATCGTCCCATCGAGAGAAAACTGTGGGTGGCTCCCATGGCAGGGGTTACAGATCGCCCATTTCGTACACTTTGCAAATATTTTGGCGCAGGTCATGCGGTCAGTGAAATGATGACAGCAGATAAGACCTTACGCATGAGTAAAAAGAGTCTTTATCGTGCCAATTTTGATGGTGAAATAGCGCCTATTTCTGCTCAAATTGCAGGGTCAGATCCAGCTGAACTGGCTGAAGCTGCTCGCTATCAAGTGGCAAATGGTGCGCAAATTGTCGACATTAATATGGGATGTCCGGCGAAGAAAGTCTGTAATAAGTTGGCAGGTTCCGCGCTGCTCAAAGATGAAGACTTGGTGGCTCGCATTTTAGATGCTGTGGTTGATGCAGTTGATGTGCCAGTGACCTTAAAAACCCGTTTGGGCTATCTCAATGGTCATGAAAACATTATGCGCGTTGCGAAACGCGCCGAAGAAGCTGGCATTGCTGCATTGGCACTTCATGGTCGTACACGTGAAGATATGTATCTGAATACGGCGCGTTATAGCTTAATTAAAGATGTGAAATCGTTGATCAACATTCCTGTGATTGCCAATGGTGATATTGATACACCTGAAAAAGCCAAATATGTACTGGATTATACTGGTGCCGATGCAGTCATGATTGGCCGTGCAGCTCAAGGTCACCCATGGATATTCCGTGAAATAGGACATTACCTGACGACGGGTGAGCATATGGCGGCGCCAAGTATTATGGAGGTTCGTGACGTATTGCTTGGACATTTGTCTGAATTATATGGTTTTTATGGTGAATATTCAGGTTGTCGAATTTCACGCAAACATATTGCTTGGTATACCAAAGGTTTACGCTCTAGTAATGAGTTCCGCCAAAATATGTATAAAGTTGAATCTACAGCAGATCAATATAAAGTCGTCGAGAACTATTTTAATCACTTACTCGATCATGGTCAGATCATGAGTGATGTTCAAGTTGATCAGGTCAATTTGCTTGAAACCAAGTAACTTAAAGTCAAACGAAATAGATCTGTGCAATGTGATACAAAGTAAGTCGATTTAAGCTAGTTAGATTTATTTGAAATAGATTTAACTAACTTTATTCAAATGATCTAAAACAAATATTTAAATTGTGCATCGATGACAGCCTAAATTGCACATAAAAAGCCCTCAATGTTGAGGGCTTTTTATTAGGCATTCATGTTTGAATGACCCGTTGAGCGAGGTCTTAGTTAAAGCGCATTTCTAAAACCAATTGATTGATCAAGTCGGGTGCTTCCAATTCACGTATTTGAGAGACATTAGTTCCTGCCCAAAATGCACCATATTCACGTACGCCATGCTTGCTGGCTGCTGCATGTAATTGTTTGCCTAAATCATAGCTATATGGGTAAGCCGGAACGGTTGGGCGAGTCGGCGTATCAATATCTGTGTGCCAGTTATTGATAATGCCACGTGCAGGCCGGCCTGAAATACTTGATGTAATCTGCGTGATGGGCGCATCAAATAGTGCTTTGCGATAAGCCTCATTTGCATTTGATGTTTTGCATTGCACAAAAGCAGTGCCCAGTTGAACAGCATCTGCACCCAACTCCATAATTTGATAGGCCTGATGTCCATTCATAATGCCACCAGCTGCAACAACGGGGCATTGAATATGGCGTTTCAAGAGCTGAACTAAGTCACGAGTTTTAACGCTGCTATCGAAGTTTTCATTGAAAATGCCACGGTGACCACCAGCTTCAATACCTTGAGCAATCACGATATCAATACCCGCAGCTTCAATCAGTTTAGCTTCTGCTAAATTGGTTGCAGAAACTAGAGTCAAAATACCCGCTTGTTTTAAGGCCTGAATTTGATGTGGGTGCGGAATGCCAAAATGAAAACTCACCGCTTTGGGGCGCGTTTCCAGTAAGAGGTTTAGAAAATGGTCATTATCTTTAAAGCTTGGATAAATACAGTTCAGTGCTTCTGGAGCTTCTGCATTATATTGAGCAAAGCGTGATTTAAATTGCATGATCCATTTGGCAGCAACTTGTTCATCGAGTTCTACTGTGTCATGACAAAAAAAATTGACCTGAAAAGGTTGTTCAGTAAGTTCTTGAGTTTGTAATATTTGCTGACGTGCATTCTCAACACTGCTTGCACCTAAACCCAGTGAACCAAGTCCACCTTGATTTGACACCTCTGCAGCAAGCTCAGGTGTAGAAACACCTGCCATCGGGGCAAGAAATATAGGGTGTTTGATGCCAAGTTTTTCTAATAAAGTCATGTGCATACTCCAATCACTCTAATTACTTTGCCCAAGCGAGTGAAATTAAGCAAATAATATTCGTTATTTCTTATCAAAATGGTCTGGAGCCTGCACCAATGCTGTACTTAAAATTAAGCGACACCTCATGTCGTATTGATGATGTATGACCCGACTTTTGAACTTGATCATTTTAAAATAATGCTCTGATCATTTTAAGTTTTAAAACTCTCCCATGTCTGAACGTATCCGTGAAAAACTGCAAATTTTAGCCGATGCTGCCAAATATGATGTCTCATGTTCTTCGAGTGGTAGCAAGCGCCAAAATAAAGACAAAGGTCTGGGTAACACTGGAAACGGTATTTGCCATAGCTATACCGAAGATGGCCGCTGCGTATCATTGTTAAAAATTCTATTTTCCAATGTCTGTATTTTTGACTGTGCATATTGTGTGTCCCGTCGGAGTAACGATGTAAAGCGCGCAGCATTTACGGTACAGGAAGTGGTCGATTTGACCATGAACTTTTATCGTCGGAACTATATTGAGGGGCTATTTTTAAGTTCGGGGATTTTTAAATCTGCGGATTACACCATGGAACGTATGTTGCAGGTGGTAAAAAAACTGCGTTTAGAAGAAAATTTTAATGGTTATATTCATCTGAAGACCATTCCGGGGGCATCTCAGGAAATCATTACCGAAGCAGGTTTATATGTTGACCGTATGAGCATTAATTTAGAAATGCCGACAGAAGATGGTTTAAAAAAATTTGCACCTGAAAAAAGTCATGTCGAAGTCCAAAAAGACTTAGGTATTGTGCGAGATCGTTTGATTCAATTCAAAGATGAACGAAAAATAATACGTACAGTCCCCAAATTTGTACCCGCAGGACAAACGACGCAAATGGTGGTGGGCGCACATCAAGAGTCTGACCGTGATGTCATACTGATGGCAGACCGTCATTACAAAGAGTTTAAGCTCAAGCGTGTGTATTACTCGGGTTATATTCCAATTAATGAAGAGGAGCGTGCGCTGCCAGCTGTGGGGTCTGCGCCACCTTTATTACGAGAAAATCGGCTGTATCAAAGTGATTGGTTGATGCGTTTTTATGGGTTTGAAGCGACGGAATTGGTCGATGAAGAGCATCCAAATTTAGAATTGGATATTGACCCTAAATTAGCGTGGGCACTGCGTCATCCCGAGCAATTTCCCGTGGATATCAATCGTGCTGAATATCAAATGATCTTACGTGTGCCGGGCATCGGTGTGCGTTCTGCTAAAAAAATTGTTCAAGCACGACGTTTTGGTAAAATTCATATCGACCAATTAAAACGTATGGGTATTTCCTACAATAGGGCGCAGCACTTTATACGCTGTGAAGATTCACCCAAATTTATTCGTGAACAACAGCCTCATCAAATAAGACAGCAGATTTTGCAAAGTGGCCAGTCGAAATATACGCAGCAAATTTCTCCACAATTGAACTTCGGTTTTTAGGATACAGTCGTGAGTATTTATGTCTTTGATGGCACGATGACAGGATTGTTAAGTTGTGTTTTTCGGGCCTTTCAATTTAAGCAATTTGACATTCAGATTTGTACAGATGGGCAAGTGCAGGCAGGTCTTTTCGCCGAAGTCATTGATGTGGCTAGTCACGATGAACAAGCACAGCGGGTATGGCAGGGTTTAAAACTCAAAGCATCTGAAAGTGCTTTGAAGCAGTTTTATTATGCGTTTTTATCCGAGCAGCAGCAGGCTTTTCAATATTGTTTTAATTTTGCGATTTATGCCTTCCAGCAACAGCGTGATGTGTCTAAAAACTATGGCCATGCTGATGTATTAGGGATGAGCCAATGGGCGAAGCAAGTGGGGCGTGAAAAGCACCGAATGGAAGCTTTTGTGCGCTTTAAAAAATGTCAGGATGGCTTGTTTATCAGTTTAGTCTCACCTGACTTTAATGTATTGCCTTTGATCGAACGGCATTTCAAATCACGCTATCAAGATCAACGTTGGCTGATTTACGATGAAAAACGTAATTATGGCATTTATTATGATTTAAAACAGGTGCATCAAGTGGATATGGATGCCACAACCATAGATAGGCAAATACAGTCCGGCCATAGTCAATCCTTTAATATCGAACTGGATGATGATGAGGTTTTGTATGATCAGCTTTGGAAAGATTATTTTAGAAGTGTCAATATTGAAGCCCGACGTAATATGAAATTACATGTGCAGTATGTGCCACGTCGTTATTGGCGTTATATGAATGAGAAAGCGATTTAAGTGTGAATCATCTAGTTGTTTTCGGGCATAATGATTGCGCTTTTGATTGTTTAAGTGAGACCTTGATGAAATTATTTCTTGTTACAACCGTTCTGACGGCAATGACGCTCACGGCGTGTTCTGCAAATGAACAAGAAAAGAAAACATTCAATCCGCAAAGTTATCAAGTTGCCGATACAGCGGGATTACAACAACGCTTTGAACAATTAAATCAAACCTTAGCAAAAGATTTTAGCCAACTAAAAAAAGTAGAAAGTATGGCTTTTTCAGATCAATCCGCTTTAGATGTTCATAACTTAAAAACTTTAAATCAGCATTTTGTTGCCAACACCGCTTTAAAAAGCTCAAAAATTGCCTATTGCGAAGTAATGAATCATTATTTTTCTGAAATGTATCATCTTGGACATGTGAACTTAGCCTTGGTGAAAGACGTTAAACTGCCAAATGCCGCAAATGAAGATTTGAGTCAGGTGTTTGCGAATGCTGACCAATTTTATGATTTTATTATCAACCGCTATACCACATACAAACAGGCACAAGAAACCATGCAATATGGTTGTAATCTAAAAGGCGCACTGAAAGATTAAAAAAAGCCCTCATTTGAGGGGCTTTTTATTTCACAGAAATTAGCAGCCTGTAAGTTTTTCAGGTTGTGGACGTTCGCCAGGGAAGAAGATTGGACGTAGTTTGACGCCGATACCGTTCCCAATGAAGGCAAATACTAACCATAACCAGCCATGCAAACTACCTGAAGCAATACCGCTGAAATACGCTCCAATGTTACAGCCGTATGCTAAACGTGCGCCATAACCTAACATCAAACCACCGATCACAGCCGCTAACAGTGAACGTTTTGGGATATTAAAGTTCGGTGCAAATTTGCCTGCTAGGCTCGCTGCAAGTAATGCACCGAGCATGATGCCGAAATTCATCATCGACGTGATATCAAACCATAATGATTCGGTCAGTGCTTTGGCATTTGCAGGTTGCTGCCAATATGCCCAAGATGCAACATCGATCCCCATAACACTTGCTGATTTTGCGGCCCAAACGGCTAAGGCAGAGGTCACGCCCCAAGGACGGCCTGCAAGTGCGAGTGTGGCAAAGTTCAGTAAAGTTAGGATAATTCCGCCCCAAACCAATGGCCATGGTCCACGTAGAAAACGTTTCCAGCCGTGTTGCATTGCTTGCGGCTCAACCTCAAGCTGACCATGGCGTTTCTTTTCAAAGTAAACTGTTGCTGCTGCAATGATTGCAAAAACTACAAAGTTTAATGCCAGTGCAGGAACTACACCAAAGCTTTTGACTAAAGAAATCGGCTCAAAGTGGGGAAGGTCAAACCACCATTGAATATGCGAAGTTGCAATCAATGAACCTGTACAGAAGAAGATCAGCGTTACAATCATGCGTGCACTACCTGCGCCCACAGTGTACAAGGTGCCTGATGCACAGCCGCCGCCGACTTGCATACCAATACCAAAAATAAAGGCACCGATCATCACGGACATTGAAACAGGATTAACGTTACCTTTGACTGGGTTGCCAAATAATTCACCCGCACCTAAAGCAGGGAAGAAGAGCAGTACAGCCAAAGCCAACATGATCATTTGTGCACGCAAGCCACGACCACGACGCTCTTTAATAAAGACACGCCAACTTGAGGTAAAACCAAAAGATGCGTGATAAAGGGTCATACCCAAAGCACCGCCAATTAAAAATAGCAATGCTTGGTTAACGCCTACAACCAGATAAGCACCAATGGTGCCTAAAATTAATAAAACAAAAGCCACCCAAATCGATACATTGGATCGATTGGCTGGCGCAGCAATAACAGACATGGAGAAAAAAGCTTAAAAAATGTATCTCTATTTTACGGTTTTTATATATTGTAAAAATGAATATTGTTGAAAAATCACACAAACATTACTGTGTATAATTGATTTTCAATATTTGTAAAACTGATAAAAGAAACATTAAACTGGATTTACATTAAATAAAGAACCAATCCAACTAGAAAATAGCATGGCTGCAATGCCCCACAGAGCAACACGTAGACTGCCTTTCAACATAGAAGTGCCTGCTGCATAACTGGCTAAGGCACCGAGGAGTGCTAGGGAAATCACGCCAACGGCCATAACAGTTTTTTCAATATGCATGTCAGCACTGATCAAGATCGCAACCATCGGAAATAGTGCACCAATTGAAAATGCTAAAGCCGATGATAGTGCTGCTTGAACGGGTTTTGCTGCGGTATTGTCATGGATTCCAATTTCATCTCGCGCATGGGCTTCTAGTGCATCATGGGCTGTCAATTGGACTGCAACTTCATGGGCTAGGGTTGGCTCTAACCCACGATTTACATAAATTTGAGTCAGCTCTTTAAGCTCCATTTCTGGGTTACGTTGTAATTCTTTATGCTCCATGTGAAGATCTGCTTTTTCGACGTCTTCTTGAGATTTCACAGAGATATATTCGCCCGCAGCCATAGAGGTTGCACCAGAGATGAGTCCTGCAATACAGGTAATGAGTAAGGTATGGCTAGAAGCACCACTTGCGGCCATGCCCATAATTAAACTGGTGACGGAAATAATGCCATCATTTGCACCGAGTACAGATGCACGTAGCCAACCTGTACGTTCCATAAAATGTTTTTCGGTATGATGTGAATAAGACATTCTTTTCTCTAAATTTGTTATATATATGACCTCATAAGATTGACCTGATATCAGTTAAATTTCAAGTTAAAAATGGATTGAAACAACACGCTGAGCAAAAGACAAATATAAAAAAAGCACCCGAAGGTGCTTTTTTTAAAGAATGCTTATTGTTGAGCTTTTTCTTTCACGTTTGCTGCACCTTGCTCAACAGCACCTGCTGTTGCAGCAGTCGCATCTTTAGCTGCTTCTTTTGCATTGTGTGCAGCAGCTTCAGCATTTTCTGCTGCATTATCAGCTGCTGTCGCAGTTGCAGTTGCAGCATTATCTACAGCAGTAGCTGTCGCAGTAGCCGCTTCTGAAGTTGCATCAGCAATGTCATGGCCTGCTTGGTCAGCAGCGTTTTCTAGGTGTTCACCAGTTGTTGCACCTGTTTCTGGCGCTTTGTCTTTATTACAGCCAACAAGTGCAACAGTTGCAGCCAAACCTAAAGCAACAAGTAATTTATTCATTTTGATCTTTCCTTTTTTTGTTATGCCCGTAGCATGGGCTGAATTTATATTAGCTGAAAAAATATTCAAAAATCGATCAAAAATTGTTGATTTAGTGTAATTTTATCCAGCATATTTTGTAGTTTGAAAGGCTTTATATCTACTTATGGCGTTAAGGGTTTTGACTAAATAATTCTTCAATTGAAGTCACAAGTAGATAGATAAATTCACTGTCTTCATGGCGCCATAAATATATTTCTTCCCCCAATTGTGTATCGTCAACCGTGCGCATCAATAAATAATTACCATCGCCGTTATGTGCAATGGCAACGCTGTTTTCAGGGAAGTCTTCGATTTCACTTATGGATTGATGTTCTGCGGCTAGATGATTCGTTGTACGTTTTATTCTTTTCACATCGCTGGTGTCCTGGAAGGGGAAGAGCCACCATGCTTCGATATCATCACCATCTTCAAATTCATCCGCACTAGAAAAGCTAATGCCGAATTCGCCACCATTTTCAATTTGCATTTTGGCTTTATATTTTTCTGGAAACTTAAATCCTAATTGTTCTTCAGTTGCCGTAATAAATTTTAAGTCTAATGGAAAGGGCATGATATTGTTCTTAAATTATTTTGATATTTTATGAATAAGCTAGGCGTAAATTTTAGTCAATATTTTTTACACTAGTTATTTTTATCCTAGATGTTTTAGTTATGGACATAAGGGCCATAAAAAAGCCTGCAATCAATGCAGGCTTTTTTGAGAAATTAATCCATTAAGATTAAAGACCAGCAGATGCTTTAAGCGCTTCCACTTTGTCAGTTTTTTCCCATGTGAATGCGGTATCAGAACCTTCACGACCAAAGTGACCATACGCAGCAGTTTGTTGGTACATCGGTTGGATCAAGTTCAACATACGAGTAATACCGTATGGACGTAAGTCAAAGTGTTCACGTACAAGTGCAATAATCAAATCTTCAGATACTTTTGCAGTATTGAATGTGTTGATCGAGATAGATGTTGGTTCTGCAACACCAATCGCGTACGACACTTGAATTTCACATTTGTCAGCCAAACCAGCAGCCACAATGTTTTTAGCAACATAACGACCTGCATAAGCAGCAGAACGGTCAACTTTTGATGGATCTTTACCAGAGAACGCGCCACCACCGTGACGAGCCATACCACCGTAAGTATCTACAATGATTTTTCGGCCTGTTAAACCACAGTCACCTACAGGGCCGCCAATCACGAACATACCTGTTGGGTTGATATGGAATTTAGTGTCTGCATGGAACATTTCAGCAGGAATCACTTTTTTCACAATTTCTTCAATTACCGCTTCTTTCAATTGAGCTTGAGTAATTTTTGGATCGTGCTGAGTTGAAAGTACAACTGCGTCTAAGCGAACTGGCATGCCATTTTCATAAGCAAATGTTACTTGGCTTTTTGCATCAGGACGTAACCAAGCAAGTTTGCCTTGTTTACGTAGTTCAGCTTGTTTTTCCATTAAGCGATGCGCATATGAAATCGGTGCTGGCATAAGCACATCAGTTTCACGGCTTGCATAACCAAACATTAAACCTTGGTCGCCCGCACCTTGATCTTCTGGTTTTTGACGGTCTACACCTTGAGCAATTTCAGGTGATTGTTTACCGATCATGTTGATCACGGCACAAGTTGAACCATCAAAGCCAAGATCTGAATGATGGTATCCGATACCATTTACGGTATTACGAACAATCGCTTCAAAGTCAACATTTGCAGTTGTTGTGATTTCACCGGCAAGTACAACCGCACCCGTTTTTACAAGCGTTTCACAAGCAACCCGTGCATATGGGTCTTCTTTTAAGATTGCATCCAAAATAGCATCACTGATTTGGTCAGCCATTTTATCCGGATGGCCTTCGCTTACAGATTCCGAGGTAAATACAGCGTACTCGCGCATAAGTCCTATCACAGTTAAATTTAAAGACGCAATATGTTACATCGAGAAAGCGTTTAGGACTAGCTCAACATGACCAAATTGGATGAAATTAATTCATTTCAATGACTTTTTAATTGATATAGGCATCTAAAAAATTGATATGAGCTATGGATTTCTCAATTTAATTTTTTATGATGAGATAAAACTGAGATATTTTGTTTTGGCACAAGCAACAATGGGATTAGGCGTTAAAATGCCTAAAGTGGCATTTTAAGTGAATCAATTATAAGAAAAAATCAAATCAATATCCTGAGATTTATCAATAATGAATGTCATGAACTGCCAGAATATGACTGTAAACGACAATTATTCGTTTAATTTGAAAAATAAAACACAATAAGTGCGGGCTTTTGAGACTTGGTACGCAAATTGCCTATTTGTCATTACGTTGAATGGGGAAACGTAATGAAACAGTCTGGTTTTACACTCATTGAAATTATGATCGTGGTGGCAATCATCGGTATTTTGGCTGCAATTGCTACTGTATCTTACAATGGCTATGTCGCTCGGGCGCAAGTGGCTGAAGTATTAACAATGATTTCACCCTATAAATTAAAACTGATTGAAAATTATTCAGTGGAGCAAAGCTGTGTAGATTTGAATACAGCGCTGAATGAAAGTATCAGTACCAAATATATTGCGAGTAGTGACATTATTGATGTGGCAGGAACGTGTTCAGTGGTTTTTACGTTTAAATCAACAGATGTCAATTTTGCTCTTCGCTCAAAGCAGATCTATTTTAATATTCCAGATGATTTAAATGGTGCTTGGAATTGTCAATCGGATGATATTTCGCAGCGAAATTTACCTGCTACATGTCGTGGTATCTAAAGTTCTGTATCTAGGGTCTCGAAGATATTGGATCAGTGTTGATTTCACAGGGATGAGTATGCTCTTAGAGTTTCATAAATATTCATAGGTTTTTTTATTGAATATATTTCATATTTCATATTTCATATTTCTAATGGCCATTTATCTGGATCGGCTTTGGCTGCTATTTATATTCACAATTTCCATTCGATGTATTGGACTTTTATCAATTACGAAGCGTTTGCTTTCGCCACTAAACTCTAAATATGCATTGCGCTGTCATTGATTCGCCATATAAAAGCGTCACTGTATACAAAATAAACGACATGCATAGGCTTGAAATTGAGCAATAAGCGCCCAAAATACGGGTGGTGCAGGAATAATTAGCGAAAATTTGCCCCTGAGGCTTTACCCATTCCGCTTTTTTTAAGACAATATGCGCATCTTTGAATTCTTATTCATCTTACTCTTTTAAACCATTTGTTTGGACTCTGACCTATGACAACCCCGCTTAACGAACGTCGTATTGCAAACGCAATTCGTGTATTGGCAATGGATGCTGTGCAAAAAGCAAATTCAGGACATCCAGGTGCTCCAATGGGGATGGCAGATATTGCTGATGTGGTATGGCGTGAATTCCTCAACCACAACCCTGCAAACCCACAATGGGCAAACCGTGACCGTTTCGTATTGTCAAACGGCCATGGCTCTATGTTGCAATATGCGCTATTGCACTTAACAGGTTATGACCTGTCTATTGAAGATTTAAAATCTTTCCGTCAATTGCATTCTAAAACTCCAGGTCACCCAGAATTGGGCTATGCACCGGGTATCGAAACAACTACGGGTCCATTGGGTCAAGGTATTGCAAACGCTGTAGGTTTTGCACTTGCTGAAAAAACTTTAGCGGCTCAATTCAACAAAGAAGACATCACAGTTGTAGATCACAACACTTACTGTTTCTTAGGTGATGGCTGTTTAATGGAAGGTGTTTCTCACGAAGCATGTTCATTGGCTGGTACTTTGGGTCTAGGTAAATTAGTTGTTTACTACGATGACAACGGCATCTCAATTGACGGTGAAGTAGAAGGCTGGTTCTCTGATGATACAGAACAGCGTTTCTTGGCATACGGCTGGCAAGTACTGAAAGTTGACGGCCATGATGCAGATGCAATCCGTGCGGCAACTGTTGAAGCAAAAGCTGAAACTGCGAAACCAACCTTAATTATCTGTAAAACCATTATTGGTTTAGGTTCACCAAACAAACAAGGTAAAGAAGATTGCCACGGTGCGCCGCTTGGTAATGATGAAATCGCTTTAACTCGTGAAGCTTTGGGCTGGGCAGAAGGTCCATTTGAAATTCCTGCTGATGTTTATGTAGCTTGGGATGCAAAAGCCAAAGGTACTGCTTCTGAATCTGCTTGGAACGACACATTTGCTGCTTATGCTGCTAAATATCCAGCAGAAGCAGCTGAACTAAAACGTCGTCTTTCTGGTGATCTTCCTGCTGACTTCGCAGCAAAAGCGGATGCTTATATTGCTGAAGTAAATGCTAAAGCTGAAACAATCGCTACTCGTAAAGCTAGCCAAAATGCCATTCAAGCATTTGCGCCGCAGCTTCCAGAAATTCTAGGCGGTTCTGCTGACCTTGCAGGCTCTAACCTGACTTTATGGAAAGGCGCAGAAGGTGTTGAATCTAACCCAGCGGGTAACTACGTTCATTACGGTGTACGTGAATTCGGTATGACTGCGATTGCTAACGGTGTTGCACTTCATGGCGGTTTCGTTCCTTATGTAGCAACATTCTTAATGTTCATGGAATATGCGCGTAATGCAGTACGTATGTCTGCATTGATGAAACAGCGTGTGATTCATGTGTATACCCATGACTCAATTGGTCTAGGTGAAGATGGTCCTACACACCAACCTGTAGAGCAAATTGCATCTTTACGTGGTACACCAAATCTGAACACTTGGCGTCCATGTGACACTGTAGAAGCGTCTATTTCTTGGAAATCTGCGCTGCTTCGTTCAGAAGGCCCTACAGCATTAATCTTCTCTCGTCAAAACTTGCCATTCCAAACTCGTACAGCAGATCAAATTGCTGACGTTGCGAAAGGCGGTTATGTTCTTGCAAAAGAAAAAGGTGAATTGAAAGCAATCATCATTGCGACAGGTTCAGAAGTTTCATTGGCAATGGATGCTTACGCACAGCTTGAAGGCGTACGTGTTGTTTCTATGCCATGTGCTGAAGAATTTGTAAAACAAGATGCTGCTTACCGTGAAGCGGTTCTTCCAGCTGCGATCCGTGCGCGTGTTGCTGTTGAAGCTGCGCATGTGGACTACTGGTGGAAATTTGTAGGTCTTGATGGTCGTGTAATCGGTATGACGACTTACGGTGAATCTGCTCCAGCAAAAGACTTGTACCAACACTTTGGTATCACAGCTGATGCTGTTGTTGCTGCTGTGAAAGAAATTACCGCTTAATCTGTAAAGATTAACCTTAATAAAGACGCCCCCAGAGAAGGGGCGTTTTTTATTGCAGAGATTAAATTTATTTTTAATTGTGAAATAACGATTTGTAACGAATGAATTAAAGCATTGGTTTAAAATTAATTCATTCATGCAGTATTCAGCCACGGGTGCAATGTTGCCCCAAGTGAGGAAACGATGAGCCTTTACGATCAGATAAATGATGAAATTGTACTGATGGATGCTGGTGAACAGAAATGGATAGGCACGGACTTAGCGCTTGAAGCCATGGTTGCAGTAGAATTGATGCTGCAAGATTTGCAAGAAGACAAAGTGATTAAGATTCGCCGTAAGAACCATGAAAAGCATACAGGGTTGAAGCAAGTTGACCGCATTTTGGTTGAGAAGCTATAAGCTAAATGGTTAAAAAGTCCGATTGTTCGGGCTTTTTATTTGCCTATCGTATTTATAAAAAAGATAAGTTTATAAAACAAATAAGAAAACGTCCTTTCAAGACTCATTATTCTTAAAAAAGAGCGCATTAAATAAAGTGTTTTAAACACATGAAGCTTTATTTCAGTTATAAAAATCCAGTGCTCATTTAAAAAAGACATCAAACGTGCAAATACAGATTAAAAATTTAACAGAAATTTCAAAAAACCAATGGCAGCCGCTTTGGGAGCTGTATTTAAAATTTTATAAAAGTCAGGTGCCAGATGAAGTGACTGAGCGAACGTGGCACAGGTTAAATGCTGCTGACTGCGAACATATGTATGGCTTTGCAGCTATGATTGATCATCAAGTAGTTGGGATCGTGCATGTCATTGAACATGAGAGCTGCTGGACATTACAGCCTTATGCCTATTTGCAGGATTTATATACCCATGAAGATTATCGCGGGCAGGGCATCGGCAAGGCGCTGATCGCGAAAGTGAAAGAATATTGTGATCAGCGGCAGTGTGACCGTGTGTGTTGGCTTACGCATCAGGATAATGAAACTGCGCAAAAACTGTATGATCAAATCGCGAAAAAAACAGGATTTATCCAATATCGCTGTCATTAACTCAATGTAAAAGGCTATTCTAAATGAACAGCAGCTCTTGCGTGAAGAGCTGCTGGATCTGAGCATTTAAGCTGAAACTTTAAAGTTTTTAGCTGAGTCGGCTTCTTGCTGAATGATCCATTCTCCACCTACGCGGAATGATGATGCTGAGGCGTAGGTGTCTTCCATAAATTGGAAAAAGCTGATTAAACCGTTTTGAACTTTGGCTTTGATTGAAAAAGGTGAGGTGAAAGTATTTTTTGCATACACTGAGGTGTAGGTGAATTGACCAAATACAGCTACGGTTTCATCTTCAGCGATCATATCCATGATTTGAAAATCGTCGATATTCCAGTAGGTGCCGACATTGGCAAAGATATAAATATAAATGTCTCTGCCTGTTCCAGACCCCGCCCATGGCTCAATTTGTTTCAGTTCTGGGTTGCTGAAGTTTAGGGAAACATACGCTGCGTCTTCAGCTACCAGTAGCTGAGTTGCATTTTCAACGAGTTCTTTTGACGTATTCATGAGAAATGCTAAAACGACATCTTTGGGCGTTTTAGTGTTTAATGCTTTTTCAATAGCCAGCGATTGTTCTGTCATTTTTCGGTACTCAGATTTTTATGATGTCTAAAAATCTTAAGTGGATTTGTTTTGAAAACCTACGACTCAGATGGGTTGATGTTTCCTAAATTTAGGATAAATAGCTCATAGCCTAAATAAATTATTAATTATTTGAAATATATGGGAAATTTAATAATTAAGAGTAGTTGTAGATGCTGCTACAGATTTTACAAAACTATCGTTCTAAACATGCAACAAAACGTTTTATCTTTAAAGCTGTAATACGGCTAAAAATCTATAGACTTATTGGTATTCGAAAGTGAGATAAAAACATGAACTTTAAAGCATTAACAATCGGTTTGGCGGTAGCATCAGTTACAACAATTTCTATGGCAAAACCTGTTGCCTATCAAATTGATCCTACTCATACAGCAACAGTATTTACTTGGAATCATTTTGGTTTCTCAACGCCTTCTGCAAACTTTAGTGACATTCAAGGAACAATCAATGTCGATAATGCAAAACCTGCAAATTCGTCTGTGAATGTGACGATTCCATTATCAAGCTTAAATACTAATGTCAAAGCATTAGATGATCATTTAAAAACTGCTGATTTCTTTGATGCTGAAAAATATCCAAATATCACGTTTAAAAGCACAAAAGTTCAAGCGATCAGCAAAACTAAATACAAAATCACGGGTGATTTAACAGTTAAAAATGTGACTAAACCAGTGGTATTGGACGCTGTATTGAACAAGCAAGCCGTTCACCCAATGACTAAGGCGGAAACGATTGGTTTCAATGCAACGACTTCTTTTGATCGTTCAGCATTTGGTGTAGGTGCATATGTACCGAATGTAGGCGACAAAATTACGGTAAATATTACGACTGAAGCGGCTGTGTCTACAGCAAAGGCAGCAGCGAAATAAGATTTAGCTACCTCAGCTAAGTTAGGAAAGCACCCATTTGGGTGCTTTTTTATGTCTCGTAGATGAGTATTTGATGAGTGGTCAATCGCGATTGAGCAGCAATAGGCAGCCAAAACTGATGAAGATTCCACCAGTAATTGCGTCAATTTTTTTACTCAATTTTTGATAGTAATGGGTCATTTTAGGTGCTGAGAATAAGACCGCAACCAATGCAAACCAAATCAAACTTTCAATAAAGACTAAAGCCAATAAAGAGCTTTGATCAAAAATGCTGACCTTTGCACTGATCCCGATGGAAAATACACTAGTGAAATAAACCAATGCTTTAGGATTGGCCATATTGGTCAAGAAACCTTGGAATAACAGCGTCAAAGGCGATTTTTTCTGTACGGCTTGCTCGGTTGGTTTTGTTATTGTGCCGAGGTCTTTACTCCATGCAGACTTTAATAACTGAGAGCCTAAATATAAAAGATATAGGCCTCCCAAAATCATGAGGCATTGTTGTAACCAAGCCATTTTCTGAAATAGAAAATGTAAGCCACTTATTGCACAAATTGACCAAACTAAAATACTGAGTGAAATACCTAACGCGGCAAATAATGCATGTGATCTGGATTGTCGAATAGCACTTTGAGTGACAAAAAAGAAGTCTGGGCCTGGGCTGATGAGAGCAAAAAAGTGGATGAGCGCAATGCTGAGTAAGGGAGTCATTCTAATGGCTTATACGTTTTGAAGTGCAACTGTTATAAGCCATTTAGCATTAAATTAATAGCTGTTTTAAAGCTGAAGTTGTTGTAAAAATTGCTGCAAAATAAGGGGAGCAACACGTTCTAAATGAGGTGCTTGTTGTTGGCTTTGCATGCGTAAATTTGAGATGTTAATTTGTGCTTTATGTAATTCACATGTATGCCCAATCAGCCATTTTTCCATGGCCTGTGCTTCTGCTTCAATATGAAACTGTAGGGCTAAAATATTGGGCCCATAGCTAAACGCTTGATTCGGGTAAATTGCCGAGCTGGCGAGTAGTTGTGCATTTGCAGGTAAATCAAAAGTATCGCCATGCCAATGCAGTACAGGCACTTGATCTAACGGCGCTAATATATTGTTAGTAATGGCTTCAAGTTCTAAGGTACTCCAACCGATTTCTTTGCTATGACCTGCATAGACTTTCGCTCCCAATGCGTGTGCAATAAGCTGAGCACCTAAGCAAATGCCTAAAGTCGGTAAATTACTCTCTAAACGTACTTTAAGTAAGTCTATTTCTTTTTGTAGGAAAGGGTAGTCATTAGTTTCATAGACTCCGATCGGGCCGCCCAAAATTATGGTAAGCCCTGTATGTTGCATAGCTTTACTCAGGTCATTGACACCAGCTTCGAAGTATCTCACCCGATAACCCAGTTGGTAAAATACATTTTCCAATGAACCTAGATCTTCAAATGCAAGGTGTTGAATGACGTAGATGGTTTCGTTTAATGCAGTACTCATGGGGATTTTTCAGGATTAAGATTTCAAAATAGAATGTAGCTTGAATTGTCTGAGAATAAAAAGGAAAACTGTAAATTTTTCACAAAATCGAAAAGAGATAAATATAGAAGTTGGCTGAAGCGTATTGTTTTTTTTCTTTGAGTGATTATGTTCGATCGTTGAACTTAGCATTTAAAACCTTTGTACTGTGAAGTAAGGGATTCCCGAAAGGCTTTATTGGCAAAATTTATGAGAAAAAGTGCATGAAACTTTGATAAAGCTTTGGTTTGCTATAAAAAAAAGATGAAAAACCAATGGAAAAGCGTTTAGAGATGCGTATGATGAAATCTTCGACAAACAACAGTTCATTTTTCTTTTAATATCATCACATAATTAGATAACTGATTTTAAAAGTAAAAAATATAAGCCAGGGAACTTGTATGCAGTCAAAACATAATCGAGATGCTAGTCTCTTGCATGCGATACATAAAATTTTATTGAAGGAATGGGACCCCTTAGGGATTCGCCGTATTCCTGCTTTACGTGATGAATATGATGATTATTTGCCCAATATTTTTAAATTAATTCAAGAGGATTCAAGTGAATCAGAAATTTTTGAATATTTATGGTGGGTTGAGCAAAAGGTCTTAGAGAAAAAAGGGCAGAAGGAACATACCCTCAAAATTGCGAAAATGTTGAAGGCAATAGAGCGCTAGTTTGCGGTCGTGTATGCATAAAAAAACCGATACGTTGTCCGTATCGGTTTTTTATTTTGAATCTCTTAGCAGTCTCTTAGAAACGGTTTAAAATTTCTTTTCTAAGGTAAACATAAAGCTTGGAATTGATTCATTGATACGAGATTGGTATAGCGCGCCAGAACTTTGTTCTTTTAACACTTCTTTATAATCTGAGCTGAGAATATTACGTGCATTGACTGATGCAGACCAATTTTGATCAAAGCGTTTAGTAAAACTCACATCCATGTTAACACGTTCATTGCTGGTGCGATTGTACGGTTCATTACTCAGCGCACGCGTATATTCAGGGGTGTAATTGAGGTTCACACTTGTTGCAATACGCCACGGTTGATAGTTATAAGATAAACCAGCACTTGCGGTATAAGGTGCAACATCGCTTGCCAAACGATCAGAGCCGTCAGTTTCTTCAATTTTTGCACGTACAGTTGAAAGCTGAGCATTCAACATAAATGAATGACCATTCTCCGTTTGCTTCAGTGCATAACGTCCAGCAATTTCCACACCATAAGTAGTTGCACTGTCTTGGTTATATGGGCGTTCGACAAAACGGCAATCGGTATTTCCTGTTTCGCAACGACCGCCTGTAGCATTTTCTGACAGGATCGATTTTTCGATATAGTCATTAATTTCTCGATAATATGCAGTGATATTTACGCCGCCAGCAGGGGTGTTATAGCCTATGGTTGTTTCGTAAGCATTGATGGTTTCAGGTCGTAAGTCAGGATTACCCCCACGGTCAGGGTTGTTTAGTGTCCCTGCATCGCTATCTGTAGAAACTGAAACAGTCGGCATCAATTGATTGCTACGTGGGTTTTTAAAAGCCTGACTCAAGTTGGTTTGGAGTGACCATTGCTCATTAAAGTCAAAACGGTGTGCTAATACAGGACTCAAATGCTGATCTTGATAATCCTCTAAACCGGAACGATCAATCCACTCTTGGCGTACACCTAGAGTTAAGGTTTGGCGCGGCGTATATTTCCAACTTCCTTCAACATAGGCAGCATACAATTGTTCATCTAAGGTCTCTGCAATATTGCTTTCAAGTTCATTGCTACGTAGATCAGTACCAAATTTTATTTGGCGTTTTGAGTCGAACTTGCGGACCCCGTCGTAGCCCAAGCCATATTCATTAATTTGTTCATCAATATATGATTGGGAATCTCTATACTCTGTTAATTCTGTTTCATTTTGCTGCTCGATTGATAAGCGAATTTTGTCGGAATTTCCTTGGTCTTTACGCTCATATCGTGTGTTGAGTCGAATGCTGTCATTTTTATCTTTTTGGACTTGGGTGCCACTTGTGCCTTTGCTTTTATTGTTGCGATAAAACATTTCAGCGACCAATTTTTGTTGATCATCAAGTTGATATTCAACACGTGGGGTGAGCATTTGCGACGTACGATTGGTGATGCGTTTCTGGGTTTTCGTTCCTGTTGCATCTTGTGTACGGGTGAGCGTATCTGAATCATTCCACATTCGGCTGCCAGATAAACTATAGATCCAAGGGTCTGAACGACCATCCATTTGAAAGTTTAAATTGGTGCGTTCTTCTTCACGTGTATTTGATTTGGTTAGGCCATAACCAGCACGTACAGATCCACTTAAGCGCGTGCCATTCAATGGTTCTTTTAAAATAATATTGATGACTGCAGATGAAGCAACAGAGCCTTGAGCGACGCTCGGTTGTTTGGTGATTTCAAGGCGTTCGATCATTTCGGGCGTAATGCTATCAACAACTGACATGCCACCACGAGGACCACCTTGTACAGGTTCACCATTGATTAAGAAAACGGGTGCACCACCACGGAAACGCATGCCGCCAGCACCTGCACCACCACGTGGACCACCGCCAGCACCGGGGAGTTGAAATCCTGCAGCACGACGCAGCGCATCATTGATGGACTGATCGCCAAATTTCAACATTTCATCACGGCTTATAATAGTTTTTGCTACAGCACTGATATCTGGGTCTTTGGGCTTAGTGCTTGCTGTTGGAACTTCAAATGTTAAAGCTTCCATTTGCTGAACTGCTGCAGATTCTTGCGGATTTTGAACAGTATCTGCGGCCCAAATTGATGTTGATATTGTAAGTAATGCGTAACTTAAGCTGGTCAGTTTGAGTGTGGTGTACGCGCCGTGCATTATTTGGTTGTCCAAATGTAATTTTGGCAAAGAATAACGGAAAATTATGGAGAAAAATTGAGGAAAATTGGCGAGATGAGCATTTCATCAGATTATTTTTTAACAGGTAGGTGAAAGGTCGTGTGGCAATAGGGGAAGCCTTATTCGTTGGGGAAAATTAAGGCCTATTAACGTCGCTACAATATAATAAATAACTGAGGTGACGCAGTAACATCAGAAGCGTACTTTGCTTCAAATAATAAAGATACGCGGTAATGTCACGCGCAATTGTTTGAGACAGGACGACTTCTAATCAAAAATGTTTTTGCGATACGTTGAATAATTTGACGGTAGTGAACGAGTTTTGTTGGTGAGGTGCATTGCACCGCAAGATGGTTTCCTTGCGAAGCTTCGCATCTCATTTTGCCGAATGAAAAACAACGTTTCGTAAGAGTACCTCCAGCCGAAGGCTAATCTCTTTATTCAATCCCTAAATGCGAAATTACTTTTATGTGCATAACATGAGTAAATAAATCTAAAAACAAGCCTTTGAAGAAAAATTTAGACATAAAAAAACCCTCATCTTTCGATGAGGGTTTTTCGTATTCTGGAGCGGGAAAGGAGACTCGAACTCCCGACCCCAACCTTGGCAAGGTTATGCTCTACCAACTGAGCTATTCCCGCAATGAGGTGAATTATAGAGAATTTCACACAGCTGTCAACTCTCTATGCTTCTGTTTGCTTAATTAATCAGCACGGCGCCAAATAGTACCTTGACGTGTATCTTCCAGAACTACGCCCTGATCCAGTAAAGACTGACGAATTTCATCTGCTTTGGCAAATTCTTTAGCCTTTTTCGCATCTTTACGTTGTTGAATTAAATCTTCAATTTGTGCTTCAGAGAGGCCTAGTGCTTCTTGACCAATATCAGATTTCAGGAAATCATCTACGTTGTGTTGCACCAAACCTAAAATATTGGTCAAGTGACGCAATGTCGAATAATACACAGCCGCTTGTTCAGCATTTTCATCTTTTACGGCACGGTTCAATTCTTTGTTGACTTCAAACAATACCGCAATTGCTTCTGCGGTGTTGAAATCATCACGCATAGCGGCATTAAAGCGCTCAACTAAAGCATCATCCAAAGTTTCTACGGTTTTTTCACCATAGACTTGCTGATAAGCTTTAAATGAATGATAGAAACGGGAAAGGGTATTTTTCGCTTCTTTTAAAGCAGTGTCAGAGAAGTTTACTGGGCTACGGTAATGTGATGACACAATAAAGAAGCGGATCACTTCAGGGTGGAATTTATCCATGACATCACGAATAGTGAAAAAGTTACCTAAAGACTTCGACATTTTTTCGCCATCGACATTAATAAAGCCGACATGCATCCAGTAATTAACATACTGTTCACCAGTAGATGCCTCAGATTGCGCAATTTCATTTTCATGATGCGGGAAAGTTAAGTCTGAACCGCCACCATGAATATCAAAATGGTTGCCTAAGCAGCAGGTCGACATCGCTGAACATTCAATATGCCAGCCCGGACGGCCATTGCCCCAAGGTGAAGCCCAAGAAGGTTCATTTTCTTTGGCATGTTTCCAAAGCACGAAGTCAAAAGGATGTTTCTTTTCTACTTCTACATCAACGCGTTCAGAAGCACCAGCCTGCATATCGTCAAGTTTACGACCCGAAAGACGACCATATTTGGCAAACTTTTCAACTTCAAAATAAACATCGCCATTTGCAGATGGATATGCTGTACCTTTGTTAACCAAGTTACCAATCATATTCTGCATTTGATCGATATAGTCTGTTGCACGTGGTGCTTCATCAGGTGCTGCACAACCTAAATTGGCAGCATCTTCGTTCATGGCCTTGATAAAGCGATCGGTTAAAGCAGTAATGCTTTCGCCATTTTCATTGGCACGGGCAATGATTTTGTCGTCAATATCGGTAATGTTGCGAACGTATTTAACGTTCCAGCCCTGACTGCGCAGGAAACGGATAATGTAGTCGAATGCAACCATAACTCGAGCATGACCAATATGACAGTAGTCATACACGGTCATTCCACAGACATACATGTCGATATGTCCTTCTTTGCGAGGTACGAATTCTACTTTTTTACGTTGCTCTGAGTTATATAGAACAAAAGGTTGCATAGGTCTTCAAATTGTTTCTACCAAAAGATGGCTCATCTTAACCTAAGCATTTTTTTTCATAAAGTTAAAACCCAAAAAAGCAGATATTTTTTAATGCTTGATGTCTTTGCGCCGCTAAAAATAGAGTTTAAGGATCATTGGGTTCGGGCTGAATCTAATTCGAATACTGAATTTGATTTATCTGTCCGTAAGATAAAAATGAAGAAATGCATCTTTTCTGCATAATTCATGAATTCTTATACATTTGGAAACGTGCTATTTGCATAGATATGATAAAATTGTGAAAATTTTTTATTTTGAAAGTGAGAGCGCACCTCTCACGGCTTAAGGTATAACAACTTTGAATCCACCAAATATGCCGAATCAAGTCGATTTTCAGAAAGTCGCATTAGAAACTTTGCGTATTGAAGAGCATGCTTTACAAGTATTAGCGACGCAAATAGATGATCGTTTTAGCCAAGCCTGCGAAATCATTTTACAGTGCAAAGGGCGTTTAGTGATTACTGGTATGGGTAAATCGGGTCATATCGGTCGTAAAATGGCCGCTACGTTTGCCTCGACAGGTACACCATCTTTCTTCATGCATCCGGGTGAAGCGGGACATGGTGATTTGGGCATGTTGGTAAAAGGTGATGTGCTCATTGCAATTTCAAACTCAGGTAAGAGTGATGAAATTATGATGCTCATGCCGTTGATCAAACATTTGGGCATTCCTCTAATTACCATGAGTGGCGACAATAAAGGCCCAATGCCACAAAATGCTGATGTCGCATTGACCTTGGGTAATATTCAAGAAGCATGCCCTTTGGGTCTAGCGCCGACTTCAAGTACCACTGCAACATTAGCCTTAGGTGATGCCCTTGCAGTTGCATTATTGGATGCACGTGGCTTTACCTCAGATGATTTCGCACGTTCTCATCCTGCTGGAGCGTTGGGTAAGCGTTTGTTATTGCATGTAAAACATCTTATGCATACAGGTGAAGACTTACCCAAAGTGTCGCCAGAGACACCAATGAATAAAGTCCTGTACGAAATTTCAAATAAACGTTTGGGTCTCACCACGATCGTCGATGAAAACGATACCTTATTGGGTATCTTTACCGACGGTGACTTACGTCGTTTGATTGATAAACAGCAAGGCTTTGATGTGAATATGAAAGTCTTAGAAGTGATGATTAAAAATCCTTTGACGATTTCACAAGAAGAACGAGCGGTACATGCTTTAGAACGCATGAACGATAAGAAAATTACACAATTTGTAGTTGTTGATGATGCCAATAAAGTGATTGGGATTATCAGCATGCATGATCTGATTCAGGCTGGGGTAAATTAAGAAAATGGCATCGTATGTATTGCTAGAACAAGCGCGTCACATAGAAGCACTGGTACTGGATGTAGATGGAATTTTAAGTGATGGATTTGTAACGTTGACCAATAGCGGCGATGAAATCAAATCTTTTGATATTCGTGATGGCTTGGGCATGAAGTTAGTGCAAAAAGCGGGTATCAAAGTCATCATTATTACCGGCCGTAAAAGTAATATTGTTGAAAAACGCATGTCTGACTTAGGTGTCGATTTGGTCTTTCAAGGACGTGAAGACAAAGGTGTTGCCTTGACTGAAGCCTGTGCACAGTTTGGTATTGATCCTTCAGATTGCCTATATATGGGTGATGATTGGCCCGATCTTTCAGCCTTTGCTATTGCAGGGATGAAAGTGACCGTACCGAATGGACATTTAGAAGTACGTCGTCGTGCAGATCTTGTTACTCAGGCGATGGGTGGACGTGGTGCTGTTCGTGAAATCTGCGATATGCTTTTAGTTTCTAAAGGTGTATACCAGGAACTACTTGAAAAATATGCAAGTGCACCTTATTAATAAATTGATGCAGTCATTGGATTGAATCTCCGCTTATGGATACTAAAGTTTTATACGTGACAGCTGTGGTCATTGCTGCAGTAAGCGGTGGTTTTTACTATTTCGGTGGAAAGGGTAATAAGCTTCAGGCGGACTCTTCGAAAAGTATGACTTACTCAGCTGAAAACATTAACCTGACGCAGACTGATGAGCAGGGAAAATTGCATATTCGTGCGCAAGTCGATCGACTTGAGCAGGATTTGCAAAAGCAAACTTCTCATTTGGTCAATCTGAAAGCATCGACCTATCAAGATGGTGCTGTCGATGCCACGTTCTTTGCCAAACACGCCAATGGTATGGATGATAACCAAAAAGTCGTACTGAGTGACAATGTGGTTGCAACGAAATTGATGCGTGAAGGGCAAATGGAGTTTCGTACTGAGGAACTAACTGCTTTTCCAAAAAAGCGTGAAATAGAAACGGACAAGACTGTAACGGTGATTTCACCACAAGCCGAATTTGTCAGCCAAGGTTTAAAAGCAAATTTAAACGACGGTCAATACGAATTTTTTAATATTCGAGGAAAGTATGAACCATAATTTTAATCGAAAAACTGCAAAAACTTTCCTAAAACGTACAGTGCTACTCGGTTCACTGGCGATATGTTCGGTTGCAGCTTTTGCTTTGCCTTCAGATCGTAATCAACCGATTTCATTGGTTGCCGATCGTGCAACATTCAATGAAAAAACTGGGATTACGACGTATACCGGTAATGTCATCATTGAACAGGGTTCGATGAAGCTTCAGGCAAACTCAATCGTTGCGAACTTAAACAGCAAAAAAGAGATCAGTACGATTACAGCAACGGGTGGGCCAGCACATTTCCAACAAAAAACTGACCCTGCCAAAGGCTATGCGAAAGGTCAAGCACAGAAAATCGTCTACAATGCTGAAACAGGTATTATCACCATGACAGGTAGTGCTTTGTTACAACAAGATGGTGCCAGTATTCGCGGTAATAGCCTGAAATACAGTATGAATAAAGGTGACATCGTTGCTGAAGGCACACCAAATAAATCTGGATCTTCTTCAGGTCGTGTACAAATCGTGATTCCACCGTCAAGCACTAAGTCCTTCCCAGGAGCACGTGATTAATGGAGCAAACCTCGCAAATTCAAACTTTATGTATTAAGCATTTAGCCAAAAACTACAGCAAGCGTTGGGTGGTAAAGGATGTGTCCTTTAGCATGCAAAGTGGTCAAATTGTGGGTTTACTTGGTCCAAATGGTGCAGGTAAAACCACAAGTTTCTATATGGTTGTTGGTCTAGTGCGTATGGATAAAGGTGAGATTCATTTAGATGATCTTGATTTGTCTGACTTGGCAATGCATGAGCGCGCACGTAAAGGTATTGGTTATCTACCTCAAGAAGCATCTATTTTTAGAAAATTAACCATTTCTGAAAATATCATGTCGATTTTAGAAACCCGTAAAGATCTAAATAAGCAACAACGTCAGCAACGTTTAACGGAATTGCTTGCCGACTTTAAAATCACACACATCAAAGATTCTCTTGGTATGAGTGTATCGGGTGGTGAGCGTCGTCGTGCGGAAATCGCGCGTGCGTTAGCGGCAGACCCTAAATTTATGTTGCTAGATGAACCTTTTGCAGGGGTCGATCCTATTTCAGTGGGTGATATCAAAGACATTATCAGAACATTGAAAGATCGTGGTATTGGTGTATTAATTACCGACCATAATGTGCGTGAAACTCTAGCGATTTGTGAGCATGCTTATATCGTGAGCGAAGGTTCAGTGATTGCAGAAGGTACTCCAGAAGAAGTGCTTGCAGATGAGACGGTACGTAAAGTTTATCTTGGTGATGATTTTACTGTTTAATTGAATAAAATAAGGAATTTCCCGTTGAATGGCGCTAGTTTCATTCAACGGGTTTATGTTATTGTCTGAAATGACAAAAACTGAGCGATTAATCTAAAAAATTAACAAGAATTCAGTATACTTTAAACTAAAAATACGACCTGCAAAAATCATGCGATTACGAAAGATGAATGGTCTTCAATCAAGCCTCCAGTATTGGGGGCTTTTTTGTGGATGTAAGTCTTTCAAAAAACGCTATAATATCCGTTGATAGAGGATCTAAAGACGTTATGCCATTTACACTCGCCGCACAGTTTGAATATGAAGAAGACATTAAAAAAAGTCGTTTTCAAGCCATCGCAGTTCCTGTGGAAAATGAACAAGCCGTTAAAGAATTTCTCGAAGCCAATAAAGATATCTCAACAACACATCAGTGTTGGGCATGGAAAATTGGACATACCGTACGTTTTAATGATGATGGTGAGCCTTCAGGCACAGCAGGTCGGCCCATTCTAGCAACCATAGAAGGGAATGACCTAACCAACGTGTTGGTCTTGGTTAATCGTTGGTATGGTGGAATTAAGCTCGGGACAGGGGGATTGGTACGTGCCTATGGTGGCTGTGCAGGTCAATGCCTGTTGCAGGCTGAAAAAATTGAACTTATTGAGAAGAAAAAAGTGCAATTTAGTTGTCAGTTTAATGAATGGGCAATTTTCCAATATGAACTCAATCAGCAGCAAATTGAATTTCAGGAAGACTATACAGCGCAGGGCGTAAATGTACTTACATCATTGCAAATTCATCAAATCCAACCGCTACAGTTAAAAATTCAGGATATAACTCGCGGACGTGAACAATTGCATATCATCGAGGCTGCTGAAGGTGAATGAAATAGATCCATTATTGAAATATCGAGAGCAACATAAGCATCGTCTGAATTATATGCCTTGGTTGTATTGGTCACTCAAACCGAAAAATCGTGGTTGGGCTGAAGCTTGGCAACAGGAATATCAAGACTATCTCAAATCGATGGAAACTGTTGAAATTGGTAAAAACTGTTTTATATCGCCATTGGCTCATATTTTTGCCGAACCAGGACGTAAGATTGTCATTGGAGATAACAGCTTTATCGCTGCAGATTGCACCCTGCATGGCCCAATTGAAATTGGCAATGAAGTGGCGATCAATCATCACTGTATTTTAGATGGTGGGCGAGTGGGTATCAAAATTCACGATCAGGTTCGTATGGCGGCATATTGCCATTTATACGCTTTTGATCATGGAATGGATGTCAATCAACCGATCTATCAGCAAGCTGTACGATCACAAGGGATTGAGATAGAGCGTGATGTTTGGCTAGGTGCGCATGTTGGAATCAAGGATGGCATTCACATTGCTGAGCAGGCTGTGGTCGGCATGAACAGTATGGTGACGAAAAATGTCGAAGCGCGTGCAATCATTGCGGGAAATCCTGCAAAACTCATTCGATATCGTGAATAAATAATCGCCAAATAGGTCATAAATCGTTTTTATGCTTACACAAATGCATGCACAGTGAAACAGAGTTGTGATAAGTTAAAAATAACAAACAACATTTTATAGCCAAGCAATAATAAAACGAGGGCTAATCATGAAACGAGTTATCGCCTGTATCGACTCTTCTCCATGCATTAATGCACTAGCTGATGCTGCTGCTTGGGTTGCTAAACAAACTCACCGTGAGTTGGTTTTACTGCAAATACTTGATTACTATCCGGCAAGTTATCACTTAGGTGAAATCAGTGGAGTGATTGGGTTTGAAAGTAATGCTATGCTCTTGAAAGAACTCGCGGAGTTAGAACAAAAACAAAGTGATTTAGCGTTAGATTATAGTAATAACTTGCTCAAACACATTTCTGAAATGATCCAAGATAAGCATGGTATTCAAACCACCCATATTCAGGAAAAGGGCGACTTTTTAGAGCAAAGTTTTAATGTACTGCAAGATGACGATATTGTTTTAATTGGTCGCGTGGGTGAACGTTCAGCAGAGCGCAATAAGCCGCTTGGTAGTAATGTTGAAAACTTTATACGTGGTGCAAGTTGTACCGTTATGACCGTAGGGCCAACGTTTAAACCACCGACACGTTTTATTTTTGCCTATGAATATTCGCCTAAATGCGTTGAGCTAATGAAGCGTGTGGCACAAAGTGACCTACTTAAACTTTTGCAATGTCATTTGGTCTATGTTGGAGATCACCCACAAATCTTGGATGATCCAAAAAATTATTTAACCAATGCGGGGCTCGATGTGGTGACGGAATACCGCTATGGCGATGTTTCGGAAAATATTCTGGACTATCAACAAGAGCATGGTATCCAGTTAATCGTACTGGGGGCATTTAGTCACAGTAAAATCCATCAGTTCTTCTTGGGCAGTATCACCACCAGTATTTTCAGAAATTCGAGTGTTCCATTGTTGGTTGTAAAATAAGTTGAGCAAACGAACAGAGTTGATTTAATAGACGGACAATTACGAGTAAATAAATAATAAGTTGTTGATTTAAAAATAATCAGAGTTATCCTCAAAAATTGTGGATAACTCTGTGTGTAGTATTTGTAGGTAATTGTTTTTAAAATAAAATATTATATTGATTGTTTTTTATACCTTTATTCGAGGTGTTTAAAAAACACCTCGATTGAGATTATTTGACGATTGCAATCGCAAAACCATCATGACCTTTACAACCTACAGTTTGAAGTGCCGTGCAGGATAAAATTTTCGGATGATTTTGCATGGCTTTGAACATATCACGGATACCTTCAATGCTTGGTTTGTGGTTTTCAGCATTTAGAATCTCACCTGCACGAATTACATTGTCTAAAACAATCACTGTACCTGAATGAGATAAATTTAAGCTTAATTCTAAATATTCAGGGTAGCTCTGTTTGTCTGCATCGATAAAAATAAAGTCAAAAGGTTCGGTATCTTCAGGAAGGGCACGTAAAATATCTGCCGCACGACCACATTTCAGTTCTATCGTTTGTGCAAGCTTTGCATTATCAATATTTTCTTGACCGAGGGCAGCATGTGTATCACGACCTTCAATGGTCAGAATGTAACCATCTTCAGGTAATGCACGTGCTAACCACATGGTGCTATAGGCTGCAAAAGTTCCAAGTTCTAAAACGCGTTTACACTTGTTCATTTGGATTAACATTTGAAGCAGCATGCCTTGATTAGCCGCTACAGCAAGATGATCAGGAAAGCCACGTTCATCCGTATGTTGAAGTGTTTGGGTCAATATTGGATCTTCAGGAATTAAATGTGAATCGATGTAAGCATCAATGTCTGTCCACATTTGTTGCATGTTGTCGCACCTCGTGATTGATGCAAGCATTTTAAACCTTTCCACCAACATCGCAATTTATTGTTCTATATTTGAATATTTTATGTACAAAAAAGACCTCCGAAGAGGTCTTGATATGACGATGTAATGTTTTAGTAATTACACATTGAAGAGCGACTTGAGTGATCAGGTCCCCAAGTACGGTAGCCTTGAGTATCAATATGAATTTGTCCGCTGGCATATAAACCTAATCCCATATTGAGACTCTGCCCGTGTTGTGACCAAAATTGGCATAAACGGAACTTGGTATTTTCAATATAACTGTAGTCTTCGGGCTGCGGGTACGCAGGTCCAATACGGAAATCAATCGCCGAGTTATATAGGTGACGAGATGAACTTGCACCACCGGCACATTGGTTCAAAGGCAAATCACGATAAACCGAAGTCACTTCAAAGTCCGTTAAGATATTGGCCGCAACTAAATATTTAAAGACACGTAAGGTTGCAATTTGGTTTTGCCATAATTCACGGTTAGGCACCATATATTCTGAGCGACCACATTTTTGCCAATCACGTGCAGTACGCATCAGCTCAAATGAAGGGATGATATTGCCTACACCATTTTTCTCTAAAAAGACTTCATAGTCTCGAACGCGACGTAAATTATCAACAGACGCGACCCATGAGTTGTATGCATAAGGCACCACTTTAGGCGGGGCTTGTCTGATGGTCGTCACTTTTTCTTGAGGTATGTAAATACGTTTACCGTCGGGAGTTGTAATAGTGTGACCTTGTTTTTGTGGTGTAGTTGTACAACCAATGAAAACAAGAGGGAATATTGCAACGGACAATAATCCCTTGAGTAAATGCTTCATTATAGAAATCAATTATTTATAAACTCGTTCTATTTTAATCCAATTTGATTGAGAAAATTTGAATAATTTGCAATGAAATGTGTGCTTTAAGTATAAAAAAAGATCAGCATGTGCTGATCTTTTCATGAAAGCGTAAAATTACTTTTCAAGATATTGTAATTTATCAGCTTTACCGTTCCACTCTTCACGGTCGGCAGGTTGATCACCAATTTGAGTGATGTTCGGCCATTTTTGAGAAAGTTCAGTATTAAGTTCGATAAATACTTCTTGACCTTCAGGTAACTCATCTTCAGAGAAAATCGCGTTAGCTGGACACTCAGGTTCACATAGCGCACAGTCGATACATTCATCTGGATTAATAACAAGGAAGTTTGGACCTTCATAGAAACAGTCAACAGGGCAAACTTCTACGCAGTCTTGATATTTACATTTAATACAGTTTTCAGTGACAACAAAGGTCATGGCGACAGCTACCTAAAAAATATGGTTCTAATAAACTAATGGTGTATTTTAGGCAAAAAATAGGGTAACTAACAATTCCTTTTATTGATAATTATTATATGCAGTGCTGTTAAAATCACTAAAAACTGAACAATTTATGTAAATTTCACAATGAATGAGAATCATACTCAAAAAACTGATTAAATTACATCTGTTTATCGAACAATATTTTTAATGTGTATTTTAAGCATGAAACATTTAACAACATTAATTTTTTATCAATTTATTGCTGAATAGCCGCAGTAGTAGATAGCAAACATTCACTAATTTACGCGTTTGAATGGAGTCAATGCAAAGAACACCTTCATAGGTGCTCTTTGCATATCTCATCTATCGTTATTGCTCAATTAGATCTTAAGTAAATCCTTTAAGGCGTAAAGCTGTTGTAGTGCTTCACGTGGACTTAAGTTATCGATATCTATATCTGCTAAAGCATCAAGTACGGGCGATGTTTTTTCAACTTCAACTACGCGTTCGATGACTTCAGGCTCTGCGAGTGCCGAGAATAGATCGGTTTGTACAGCCGTATTGAGTTGCTGTTTTTGCTGAGTTTCTAATATACGAAGGCGATTTTGCGCTTCTTTGATCACAGCTGCAGGAATCCCCGCAAGCTTTGCTACTTGTAGACCATGACTTTGACTCGCAGGGCCTTGTTGAACTTTATGTAGCAGGATCAAGTTGCCATTAAGCTCACGAGCAGTCACATGATAGTTATCGATATTAGCGTCTTTGCCTAATTCAGTGAGCTCAAAATAATGCGTTGCAAATAAGCATAAACATTTAATGCGACGCGTGAGATCGAGTACACATGCCCATGCCAAAGATAAGCCGTCATAGGTACTCGTACCACGTCCGACTTCATCCATCAGTACCAGTGATTGATTGGTTGCATGATGAAGAATCTGAGAGGTTTCAGTCATTTCCACCATGAAGGTTGATTTGCCTGTAGATAAGTCGTCGGCAGATCCAATACGGGTAAATATCCGGTCGATAGGCCCTAAAATGGCAGATTGGGCAGGGACAAAGCTACCACAGTAGGCCAATAAGCTGATTAAGGCAGTTTGGCGCATAAAGGTCGATTTACCGCCCATATTTGGCCCTGTGATAATCGCCATGCGGTGATTAAAGTCCAAACTAGTATCATTTGGAGTAAATGCTGATTTGCTCAGAGATTCCACAACTGGGTGACGACCGGCTTTGATTTTGATCCCAACTTCAGGGCTATATTCAGGACGTGACCAATTTCGTAATCGAGCTTGATGGGCAAAATTGGCTAATAAATCAATTTGCGCTATAGCGGCGCTCATCATTTGTAAGTTGCCAATATCTGCACGTAACTCATCAAGTAATAGCTCAAAGAGCATTTTTTCGCGCGCTAATGCCCGTGACTCACTCGAAAGCACCTTATCTTCAAACGATTTCAGCTCAGGGGTAATGTAGCGTTCCGCATTTTTTAGGGTTTGGCGGCGAATATAATGATCAGGTGCTTGCTCAGCCTGCGCTCGAGTGAGTTCAATATAGTAGCCACTGACACGGTTATAGCCAATTTTTAAGGTTGCAATGCCGGTTTGTTCACGTTCTTTAATTTCAAGATCAATGAGGAATTGTCCTGCATGGTCACGAATTTTACGCAGTTCATCGAGTTCAGTGTCGAAGCCCTCAGCAATCACATTACCATCACGTAAAAGCACCGGCGGGTTTTCTACGATGGCAGACATGAGACGCTCATGTAAGCCGTGAAAATCACCCATTTCATCATTTAACTGAGCGATCAGCTTAGATTGGTGTGACTGAATGATCGGTTCAAGTGCATGTCGAAGATAGGGAATTTGTGCACAAGTTTGACGTAACTGAACTAGGTCTCGTGGACGAGCACTGCCGAGAGCTACACGAGATAGCACACGTTCAATATCACCAATTTCTTTGAGAACTAAGCGGATCGGAGACTCATGATAGCCTTGCAGCATCGCTTGTGATGCATCTAAACGTGCATCCAATAAAGCGGTATCTCGTAAAGGCTGCATTAAGGTACGACTTAATAGACGGCCACCCATCGCAGTTTGGCAATCATTGATAAGTTGGAACAGGGAAGTGCCATGTTCAAATAGGGGATCAATCAGTTCTAAGTTACGACGAGTGACGGGGTCGAGCGCCACAAAATCACTACTTTGTTCGAGTTGAATGCTGCGGATATGTGGTAAAGCAGTTTTTTGAGTCACTTTTGCATAGTGAATCAAAGCCGCTGCGGCAGCTTTCGCCAAAGGTAAATGGTCAATACCAAAACCTGAAAGTGTGGCAACTGCAAATTGGTCACACAGCGTTTTTTGTGCGTTATTTAAATTGAAGTCGACGTTTGGACGTTTAGTGACAGGGCAGTCTAATTGACGTTTAATTTGCTCGACAATATTCGGATCAATAAGATCTTCATCAATCAAAATTTCGCTCGGCATTAAACGAGAAAGTTCGATTGCCAATTGTTCCAGTTGATAGTCCATTTGCTGAACTTTGAAAATACCTGCACTGAGGTCTAGTAAAGCAATCCCGATTTGATTTTGTTGTAAGCAGATCGCGACTAAATTTGAACTTTGATGGGAGGCAATCAGTGCATCGTCCGTTAATGTCCCCGGGGTAATGATACGGACAATTCCGCGCTCAACCGGCCCTTTGCCTGTCACTTCACCAATTTGCTCGCAGATCACCACCGTTTCCCCTTTTTTTACAAGGCGGGCTAAATAGCCTTCAGCAGCATGGTATGGGACACCAGCCATAGGAATAGGTTCACCATTGGCTTTACCACGATGTGTTAGTGTAATTCCTAAAAGTTTTGCTGCCTTATGTGCATCTTCAAAAAAGAGCTCGTAAAAATCACCCATCCGATAAAACATCAGTGAATGCGGATTTTGCATTTTGACTGACATGTACTGTTGCATCATCGGGGTCAGGGTTGAAAGGTCAACTTTGGAATTATCAGCTTGCATGAAACGAAATACCTTAAAATAAAAATTTGTGCGCTGCTAAACGAAAAACACTGTTTTGATGAAAATTGGATTTAGAAAAAGTCCTTATATTTATATTGTCTCTTCGTTCAAAACCACAGGTGTACGTTAACAAATCGTGTTGCTGATTCTAGCAAAAAAAGTGACAGGAAAATGCCAGAAAAGGTTTGTCTGCATGTAAAAAAAGCAGTCAAAATATTATTTATAAACGCTAAAAAGTCTGTGTGTAAATTCAACAATGGATACATTTACAAAGCGATAGACTGACTCAAACATCAAGCTGCGCTTCAGCCTGAGCTAATCGATATTGGTTGCGACCGCTGCCTTTTGCAAGGTAAAGCGCTTGATCGGCAGCCAATATAAATTTCTGAATTTGATCAGATGTAGATGGAATGATCGTTTCCGTACCGATGCTAATCTTCACAAATTTAGACATATGGTTGGCTGGATGTGGAAGTTCGAGTGATTAAATTCTGCATAATAAATCGGCTGCCAAAGGTTCAATTTTTAGCTTCAGTTAACACCCTAAAGAGGAGTAAAAACTCTTCGCTGCCATAGTGTGCAGCTAACTCACCATTTCGATTAGTGATTTGAGACAAAACCTCAGTAATTTATGTGAGGCAGATGTCACCCGCCTGATGACCTAAATGATCATTTTAATTTTCAAAAAATCGATATCGATCACCATGATGCTTAAAGGCTGTTGATGGCGTAGGGCATAATGCCATAGCTGTTCTAAAGCTCCTTATAACGGACGACGGTTTGCTAGCCCAGTCAGTGGGTCATGTTCTACCAACCCGCAACCATGGCAATATAAAAACGCATACCAACAAAGGCATAGATGATGACCAAGGCATACTTCATGGCTGCATGTAATATATGATCGCAACAGCGCACATCGAGCCTAGACAAGTATAAACATTAAAATAAGGGGTTAATGCGGAAAAAAAGAAAAATCCCATGCGATCAGAGTGATAAACACTACCCAAATATACAGAGGAATCTACAAAACTGCGTTATGGAATCACTTGATAAATCCCCGTACATGACAGGGCATACAGGAGAAAAATAATGATTCCGCGAAAACAAAATTTTTTCGCCGCTTCATCGCGGTAGAGCGGTTGATAAATGGATTATAAACTTGACGTAATATATACTTTATTCAATATAGTTATGATTTAACCCCAATTTCGTCTAGATGAAGGGACTTAAAGCCTTATAATTTCATAATTCGATATGCTCATAAAAAATCAGGAAATGGGCACAATATTTTGTCTTTATTTTACAATAATTTATCTCCAATATGAGGTTTATGTAAAGTTTAACGAGTGCCTTTGAGTTTTAAAATGATTAAAAAAGCTTATATAGTAATTACGTGAATAATGGCATATTCAAGTAAATGCAGAAATAAAAAAACCGATCCTGAGATCGGTTTTAAAATATGTAGATCGATTTAAATGCTGTATTGCCTTATGGTTTATAGAGGCCAAGTTCAATCAAATGCAAACGTAATATACGGCGTAGTTCGAGTACAGCTTCAGGGGTTTCTTGAATTGAATGACCCCCTTTAATGATTTTTTCTGAAACAGCACCCTCTAGATGAGCACTAGTGTATGGTACAATATCATCCGTCATAATATTTTTATCTTGACTGTTGGTGTTATTTCCCATAATTGAATGAAACTTCAAACCCTTACGTGGCTGAATATCTTCAGTGAGCGCGATAAATTTTGATTGATGACTTAAGTCACTTGGTCCATTTTGGATCAAGCCATGGTCAATTTCACGAAATAAATCTTTCAGGTCTTCTTCTTGAGTTAACACATCACCCATGGCCGATAAAAAAGCTCCTGGGAGTTTAATAATTTTTCGAGCGGCTTTGGTAAACCAGCGATCTGCATATTCTGTACCGCGATGAGGTGCAGCTAAAAAAATTGCGCGGCTGAAATTTGGAATATCTTCAATCACCATACGTTGCTTCACTACTGGAATATTTCGGTACTGATTTAATTGACGTGAATTCATCATTTTCAAAGCTGCTTGTGTGGTATCGGCTTGGCTGACCAGTAGTCGTGCAATAATGCCGCCCATACTATGACCGACTAGAACAGCATCTTTCTTAGCTGCGGCATTGGCGTCTACTTTGCTAAAGGTCTGAGTCAAAATGGAATAAATTTGGAAGCGGCTTTCAATAATCGGCATATTAGTTGAATAGAAGACTTGCCATACTTGATAATGTTCACGTAGCACTGAATCGCCCATAATATCGTTAGTCAGACGAATCCATGCTTCAGGGCTGCTAGCAAGACCATGTACCAAGACGATAACTTTCTTGTCAGGATTATATGGTTCAAGCATGTAGAGATGCGGCATCGTCAGTTTTTCATCTCGGTCAATCAGTGATAAATAAGCTGCCTTACCCAAGTTATTTTGTGCTAACCAAAGACCATATGGAGCAGAAAAATTGGCAGCAAGCGCATAGTTTTTATTGGCAATATTGACCTGTTCATACTTATACGGGTCGTAAGCTTTAATTTGAAACTCATGTTGATTCAAAATTTGATCAACTGTAGTTGTAGCGCTTAGTGGTTCAGCCGTTAAGGTTGCAGCTAAATAGCGCGCTTGATGGATATTAGGATTTGAACCAGACGGATATTTAAAATCAATCGGGTTGATAATATATTTTGCTTTGCCTGTTTCAATCGTATGTTCTTCGGGTAAAACTACAAGAAATTCGGAGCCAAAACCATCTCGTCGGGTAATTGAACGTAAACCTGAGAAGTTAAGGTTATAGGTTGACATCAATTGTTCAATTTTACGATTTTTGAGTTCAGGATAGTGGCTGAAGTCAATATGATAGGTGGTTTGTCCGACTTTGATCTGTTGGGTGACTTCTTGCGGTTTATAACGTAGCGCATAGCTGCTGACCAGTTTGGCAATCCCTTGATTATAGAAATCTCGGATTTGAACTTGGCGGTTATCAAAAATACGGTCAGCAGGCGCACGTTTGGTTTTAAACATATAGGCATAGCTATAGCGGATACTTTTATCCAGTAGCGTCAGCTGTTGATCTAAACATTTGTTATATGTGTCTTGTTCAATTTTTTGTTTTTCTTCTGATTTGTGGCTACTCAGTAAACCTAATTTACAGGCAGAAGAAGACTCATATTCGATGGCTTTGGCTAAATATAATTCACTTGCCGTAGACAATAATTGTTCGTCTTGAATTTGAGGGATCTGTTGTAGTTCCTCAACACAGGCTTTCGGGTCTTCTATACACGCTTTGGCTTCACGACCAGTCATCGACAAGACATTTAAACTGGCTTCACTGAGTTTGTTTCGAGAAATAATACTTTCACGTTCATTGGCAATGGAGACGTTCAGTTTTTGGTTTTTGACACTGACGACCTGACATCCACTCAGTACGCTGGTACTCATGATTCCAAGGAGCAGTATTGTTTTAGTATTTAGCTGCATAAAGGGGTCGCACATTGGGTTGAATATTTTCAAATCATACGATAATTGTCAGGATTTTCAATTCGCCTTAAATGAAAAAAGACCGTTAAAACGGTCTTTTTTCAAAAGAATTTTCTAAATCGTTACAATTAAGATGTAGCTTTAGGTGGATTTAGAACTTGCCAAACATTCCAACGGCCTTGCTTTTCAATTTCTTGAATTAAGCGGTCAGCGACTTCGCCTTCTTGTGGGTATTTCACTTTATAGTTCTTTAAGACCTGAATTGCGTTCTTTTTTTGTTCCATCGCAATGTAGTTATTTGCTGCAGAAAGATACGCTTCTTGAACACCCGCTTTCATCGCTTTGTCTAAGTATGGGATCGCTTCACGTTGACCACCACCTTCAGATAAACCAAAACCGAACCAGAAGTTTGCTTCAGCATCATCTTGGTTGATTTTTAAAATACGCTGTGCGTAAGTTAATGATTTAGTGGTGTATACAGAACCTAAGTCGAGGTTACGTGCCATCACACTGGCTTTAAAAGCACGAACTAAAACATCAAAAGATGCGTTGTCTTTAGATGCAAGGGTATCTAGTTTTTGCGTCACTTCTTTAAGTTTAAGTTCAAACCCTTTACGTTCTTGGCGTTGAACAAAACGTGGTGGATAGTGACGTGCTTTACCTTCAACAAGCTGTAAGAAATCATCAATTTCAGTAATGTCGATTTCATTGTCACCCGCTAAAGCAGCAAATTTCATTGAACGTACTTTGCTGTCTACAATTGGAATAATCAGACGGTTTTCTTCAAGTGTCAGTTGTTTAGATGGGTCGGTCGGGCTAGTTACCACCATCTTAGTCACAGGCTGTGCTGCAGCTTTTTGTAAATTTAATTCAAAAGGAGGTGGTGCATCGTAGTTAAATGGGTTGAGTGCGTAGAACGGTGGAGTCAGTTCAGGCTCTACAAAAATCATGGCATCTTTAGGAGCATTATTTTTAGTTGGGGCGCTTCCACAAGCGGCAAGGGTTAAAGCAATACAAGCAACTGCCAAGGGCTTAAGCGTCATATGATTCATCCATTAATTTATTTTATACAAAAAAGCATGTTGGTCAGTCTAAAAAAACTCTGAACAACATGCAAGTTAAAGGCAACTTATTATGATTGCTTTTGGTTAAGCTTTAGATTGATTACTTTGAGCTTCGCATTCGCGGCGCACATCTTCAATGATTTTAAGTTCTTCCTGACTAAAAGGTTGTTCATTAAGCTGTTGCTTTTTGAACGTTGGGTCAAGGAGAGACAAACGCTGACACAAATTATTCATACGTTTTTCATTGTGCTGAATACGATCTAACAATACACGCATACCTTCTAACATCGGGTCAGTTTGGTCTTGGGTTGCAGCATAAGGCTGAAAACCAATACTTTCTGCATAGTCGCGACGACGTGTTTCCGCTTCATCTTTTGGTTTATCTTTGGTGATAAAGCGTGCTGGATTGCCCACAGCAGTAGTATTTGCAGGAACTTCTTTAGTCACGACGGCATTTGAACCGACTTTGGCATTTTTACCCACCGTAAATGGGCCCAAGATCTTTGCACCAGCGCCAACCACTACGCCATCTTCCAAGGTGGGGTGACGTTTGCCTTTATTCCAAGTTGTGCCCCCTAAGGTCACACCATGGTAAAGGGTGACATCATCACCAATTTCAGCTGTTTCACCAATCACCACACCCATACCGTGGTCAATGAAGAAACGACGACCGATTTTCGCACCCGGATGAATCTCAATGCCTGTGGCAAAGCGGCTAAAAGAAGACAATAAGCGAGCTGAGCCTTTACACTCTTTTTTCCAAAGTTCATGTGCCATACGATGCATGATCAAGGCATGAATTCCTGGATAAGTGGTTAAGACTTCGAGCGTATTTCGTGCAGCAGGATCGCGCGCGAATACAGCCTGTATATCTTCTTTGAGCTGCTTAAGCATTAGATTGATCCTCATTGTCTGTAGATTTTTTCCATGTTCCGTTATTTAAAGCCTGTACTCGGCTAAAGATGCCACGTAATAAGTGGTATTCCATACGATCTAATTGTATACGTCCAAATAGGCGACGCAAGCGTAAAGGTAATAATCTTGGATTTTTTGGATCCATAAATTCAATCTCTGCCAGCATTTTTTCAATATGCGGGTAGAACTGTTCCATCATTTCATGGGTCACCAAAGGTTCATCCCATTCCATATCGATGTCATCGGTAACATGCATATTGGCATCAGGATTTGCAGTTAACTCAGTATGTGCAAGGGCGGCCATGCGCATTTCATAGCAAATGACTTGAATCGCTTGGGCAACGTTTAAGACGCCATATTCAGTATTCACTGGAATAGTGACATGGTAGTTGGCCATTGCCAATTCTTCATTGGTCAAACCACGGTCTTCACGGCCAAATACTACGGCAATTTCTTGTTGTTGTTCGCAGACTGCTTTGAGAGACATTTCGGCAGCAGGGCGAGCGTCAAGTAATGGCCATGGGATGGTACGACTACGCGCACTAGTACCAAAGACAATATGACAATCTTTAATGGCATCTTCTAGTGATTCAACGATTTCAATTTGATCAATTAAATCGACAGCACCGGCAGCTAAGGCATTAATGTCCGGATGCGGGTAAGTCTTCGGTGCAACTAAGACTAACTTTGAAAGTCCCATGGTTTTCATGGCACGTAATGCACTACCAATATTTGCGGGTAATGTTGTGTTCACCATGACAATACGCACATGGGAGAGATGTGCTGAAACCGCAGCATTGTCAGTTTGATTCATGATATTTCCAATATGTTTATTTAAAAAAGCAGTTCAAACAGCGTTTAAACTTTAAGAAAATTGATTGGCTTCTGCTTGGTATAAATCCATGGCATCATCCATGCTCATCCCATCTGGCGGTGGCGGAACCTGCGCAGGAATAGAGGCTTGTTCATAACTTACCGCTTTGGCAGCTTTGGATTTGACATGATATTCGACATGCAAAGATTCTTTACCGAAGTAGTCACGCAGCTTAGACAGTAATTCATCTAGTGGGGCAACTTTCCAGTTTAAGCCCAAATGAATGTCAGCCGTCGCATATGGATAGTCAATATATAACTGCACAGGGATATGCGTACACATATCGACATTGCAAAAAGGCAGTAAAATATTTTGGATGTCGCGTGATAGCGTTTTACTAAAATGTTCAGGTGTTAATTTAATTTGAATGGCATTGGCACGTTTTTGACGGATTTCATTCAAACTGAAGGCTTTAGTTAAGCGACCCATTGGCCGATCAAAACCTTCACGTTCGTAAATTTCACCTTCAATGACCACCACTTTTTCGTTTTGAATCACATCTTTGAAGCGGTTAAAACGTTCGTGATTCGCAGACACTTCTATACGTGCAGTACCATCATCGAGCGTCACCATCATGCGGTTCGGGAAGTTGGCAATATCGACGACTAGGCCTGCAAATACTGTAGTGACACCACGTCGTGTAGGCGTAAGCTCATTAATGCGCTGTGAAATAAAGGCTTTTAGCTCTGATCGATACACATCAATCGGGTGACCTGTTAAATAAAGGCCGAGTGTGTCTTTTTCACCTTTGAGACGAACTTCATCTGACCACGGTTTGACAGGTTTGGCAGGTTTACGCTGAACTTCTTCCACTTCGCCAAACAAGTCCATCATGCCTGTTTCGCGGTTAGTGCGTGCTTGATCCGCCGCTTGAACGGCTTCAGGGAGCTGTGCCATCAAGTCAGCACGTTCTAAACCTAAACAATCCAGTGCGCCACCACGAATCAATGCTTCAAGGGTACGTTTATTGATTTTTTTCAGGTCAATACGATGACAGAAGTCGAACAGGTCTTTATAGGGACCATCTTGGATACGTGAGTCAATCACAGACTGCATGGCAGCTTCACCGACACCTTTGATCGCACCTAAACCATAGACGATGGTTTTTGGATCGCTGGCATGGAAATTATATAAAGACATATTGACCGAAGGTGGTAAGACTTCAAGACCATTAATACGACAGTCATCGATTAAGAACACCACGTTGTCCGTGTTCTGCATTTCCGAGGTCATCACTGCTGACATAAATTCAGCAGGGAAATGTGCTTTTAACCAAGCGGTTTGATATGCAACAAGGGCATAGGCTGCGGCATGGGATTTGTTAAAACCATAGCCTGCGAATTTTTCCATATAATCGAAGATATGGTTGGCCGTATCTGCATCAATACCTTTGGTTGCAGCACCTTCAGTAAAGATCTGACGGTGCTTAATCATTTCTTCGACTTTCTTTTTACCCATGGCACGACGAAGTAAATCCGCGCCACCCAAGCTATAGCCAGCACAGAACTGCGCTGCCTGCATGACCTGTTCCTGATAAACCATAATGCCGTATGTCGGTTCAAGAACACTTTCTAGCAATGGATGTAAGTATTCAAACTCGCCACCATGCATACGGAAAATAAAGTCAGGAATCAGATCCATGGGGCCTGGACGGTATAAAGACACGAAAGCAATAATTTCTTCGAACTTACTTGGACGAGCCTCTTTCAGCATTTTTTTCATGCCGACGGATTCAAACTGGAAGACCGCTGTGGTATTCGCATCTGCGAACACGGCATAGGCAGGTTTATCATCCAAAGGAATCAGGGAAATATCGACAGGTGTAGTGATATCTGGACGGGCATTAATGTGCTTAATGGCATCTTCAATTACCGTTAAGTTACGTAAGCCCAAGAAGTCGAATTTGACTAGGCCGGCTGCTTCCACATCGTCTTTATCGAATTGGGCTACACGGTTAGTTCCATCTGCATCACATAGGACAGCGGAATAGTCGGTTAACTTGGTTGGTGCAATAACCACACCACCGGCGTGTTTACCTGTATTACGGGTAATGCCTTCAAGTTTGAGTGCCATTTCCCAAATTTCGGCTGCATCGTCGTTATCAGGATTTGATGGGTTGGTGACAATATCTTTTAGCTGTGGTTCGGCCTCAATGGATTCTTCCAAACTTAAACCTAAAGGCTTGGTCGGAATCATTTTAGAAATACGGTCAGCCAAACCATAAGATTTACCCAAGACACGGGCTACGTCACGAATTGCACCTTTTGCCGCCATGGTACCGAAAGTTGCAATCTGAGAGACCGCATCTCGACCATAAGTGCGTGCAACATAGTCAATAACACGGTCACGACCTGCAATACAGAAATCGACGTCAAAGTCGGGCATTGATACACGTTCAGGGTTTAAGAAACGTTCGAACAGTAGGTCATAACGTAGTGGGTCTAGGTCGGTAATTTTTAAACTATAGGCAACCAAGGAACCTGCACCCGAACCACGGCCTGGACCAACAGGGACGCCATTACCTTTAGACCATTGAATAAAGTCCATGACAATTAGGAAATAACCTGGGAATTGCATGGTCAGGATGATCCCGACTTCATAAGCTAAACGTTCATCATAAGGCTTACGAATTTCTGGCCAGTCGTCACCACGTTGTTCGACAGGGTACAAATGCGCTAAACGTTCTTCTAAACCTTCTTTTGATAAATGTTCAAAATAAGTGTCAATTGTATGACCTTCAGGAATTGGATAATCGGGAAGGTCATGGAAGCCTAAACGTAATGACACATTACAGCGTCGCGCAATGTGATAGGTATTTTCTATAGCCGTTGGAATGTCTGCAAACAGCTCCGTCATTTCCTCGGCAGTTTTAAAATACTGTTCAGGACTGTAATTTTTAGGGCGACGATTGTCACCGAGGACATAGCCATCAGCAATACAAACGCGTGCTTCATGTGCCTCGAAATCTTCTTTACGTATAAAATGCACATCGTTATGAGCAACTACACCAATGTTAAATTTCTTCGCAAGTTTTACTGCTTCGTGAATAAAGTCTTCTTCACCCGAGCGCTCAGTTCGTGTAATCGCTAGATAAACACGATTGCCAAATTTTTCGACCCATTCAGCTAACAGGGGTTCAGCTTTTTGCGGGTTAGAAGAGCAAAGCATTTTGCCGACATCACTTTGCATACCCAGTAAAACAATCAAGTCTTGGTGTTGATTTAAAATCCAATCTTTTTTTACGCAAGGAATATCAAGCTGTTGACCTGAAATATAACCTTCAGAAACCAACTCTGTTAGACTGCGCCAACCTTTATTGGTCATCGCTAGAAGAGTAGCTTTGTGTTCAGCATCATTCAGACGAATGGTTGAACCAAATATGGGTTTAATGCCTTTATCTAAGCACTTTTTATAGAATTTTACAGCAGCATGTAGATTTGAAAGGTCAGTAATGGCCAGAGCGGGCATTTCATCTGCAGCTGCAGCTTTTACAAGATCAGGTATACGTACAATAGATTCAGTAATGGAAAATTCTGTAAAAATACCAAGATGTACAAAGTGCATAGATGAGTCCCTGCGAAAACAGCTGCTGATTTTAGCATGCTCTGAGATCAAACTTGCGTTTATTGCATGGCTTTATGCAGATTTATAAATTCACTGTTTAAGCAATAAACGCTGTATGACAATCACGGTTTAGCAAGCAATACCTTGATTAACTGAAAAAGCTATTAATTTGCTATTTTTAAAGTTGAAGGCTAGATTGCCAATATAGGGTAAATCATAGTTATGCGGCTCTTTCAATACGGATTTTGCATGAGTGGTGAGAGTAAAATCATATATGCAACTTCATTTGGATTGGCCAATTTTGCACTTTTGGTAAAGTCTTTTACAAATTGTTGATAGTCATTTTGGCTTATCAGATGTTTTGACCCAATTTGAATTTTATCGCGTATTTGAGTGGATTTATGCCATTACATCCAAACAACCCCTTTGGTTTGTCCAAGTTGGGCGAAGCTGCTTTTATTTTTATAGAATGAATCATTTTTAACTTGAGGATTGTCCTCAGCATAAATTTCAAATTTTAGAAATTTACCTTTTGATGTGACATGAAACTCAGTATTGCCGGCACATTCTGAATATTCATATTTAAGCTTTACTGGATTTTTGCTGATTAATGCATTTGCTTTTGATGCAGGCAAGGGTAAGGCTAAGTCAATATCATTTACTTTAATACTAGTCACATAGTTATAATCAGCAATGGATGCAGATGCTGCTGAAGTGATCAATATTGCTGTTGTGAAAAAAATTTAAGCGGAAAATTTTTGCTGTCAGTGTAGTTTCCATGGGGAATATAAAATCCTGTTCTTTTGATATTTTGTACTCATTCAAGTTTTTGTAAACGTAATATTAGATTTCTTTCATAAGTCATTTTTCACTCAGCTCCAAGTTATAAATTCCAGCAATTAGATTGAATCTTAATGCTAGTCTTTTGCCTCGATTGCGATATCGCTCAGCAAGAATTTTGAAGGTTTT
>NZ_VOZI01000055.1:0-1045 GCF_013419835.1 Acinetobacter sp. YH12052 | reverse complement strand
AAAGCAGAAAAAACACTTGCTGAATTGAGTTCTGAGTTTGATGTTCATCAAAACCAAATTATTGACTGGAAAAATCAATTGATCTCAGCTTCCTCACAAGCTTTCGATCAATCAAAAGCTCCATCAGAACCTCCCATTGATCTTAAAAAGTTACATGCAAAAATCGGTGAGCAGGCATTAGAAATTGATTTTTTAGAAGGTGTGTTGAAGAAACTGGGCCGCTTCAACCACAAAAGTTAATCGATCACTCACTTCAGATTTCAGTATCTAAACAAGCTAAGTTACTGAAAGTCTCTCGTGGTTGTTATTATTATCGCCCAAAACCTGTTAGCTCATCAGATCTGAAGCTGATGCGATGTATTGATGAATTACATATGCAATATCCTTTTGCAGGCAGTCGTATGATGCGTGATTTGTTGAAACGTTAAGGGCATCATATAGGACGACGTCATACACGTACTTTAATGAAGAAAATGGGTATTCAGGCGTTATATTGCAAACCAAATTTAAGCCAGGCTAATCAAGCTCACCGTAAATATCCATATCTGCTCAAAGGATTGGCTATTCAGCGCAGTAATCAAGTGTGGTCTACGGATATAACGTATATCCCTATGGCAAAAGGCTTTGTTTATTTATGTGCTGTGATTGATTGGCATAGCCGCAAGGTACTTGCGCATAGGGTATCGATTAGTATGGAGGTGGATTTTTGTATTTCGGCTTTAAATGAAGCGATTGAAAAATATGGATCACCTGAAATATTGAATACAGACCAAGGCAGTCAGTTCACCAGTGATGCATTTATTGATGTATTGAAATCAAATGGCATTCAAATCAGTATGGATGGTAAAGGTCGATGGGTAGATAATGTGATGGTTGAACGATTATGGCGGAGCGTTAAATATGAAGAGGTGTATCTCAAAGCTTATAGCAGTGTCACAGATGCGAAAAAGCAATTGAGTGCATATTTTGAGTTTTATAATCTGAAACGACCTCATTCGAGTCTAGACAAAATGACACCAAATGAGTTTTACTATGATCAGCTACC
>NZ_VOZI01000054.1:0-1046 GCF_013419835.1 Acinetobacter sp. YH12052 | reverse complement strand
ATGAACAACATAAAAAAGGTCGAGCTATTTCAGGCTTTTCATTCAAATTTAAGCAGAAGCAACAAGCAAAGAAAATCGAATCTAAACGAGATCCTAATACACCCGATTTCTTTATCAAGATGACTGACTCACAACGCCATTTATTTGCTAATAAAATGTCTGAAATGCCCGAAATGGGGAAATACTCACAAGGTACAGAAAGCTACCAACAATTTGCTATTCGCATCGCCGACATGCTTTTACAACCTGAAAAATTCAGAGAGCTTTATCCAATTTTAGAAAAAGCCGGATTCAAAGAATGATTGAAAAAGAGATAACAAAATTTGAGAAAGAGATTTTGCTACAAGACAAAATCTCTCAGCTCGAAAATGAACTAAAAGAATTTTCTGATCTTCAAAAAAAAGCATATAGCGATCGTCTGCAGAAAAGCATCATCGGATTAGAAAATAGAATCCGGCGAATAAAGAAAGCGCTTTATACAACTTGAAAAGTTGTCAGGGGTCCAGGGGAGGATTCCCCTTGCTCATGAACTTTCAAAAGCCCAAAGGCGTTTTGAAAGTGGAGTGAGTCCACTTCGCTATCGCAAAGCTCAAAAAGCTCTGCTATCGTGTGTTTTTTGCGGTGTCGGATTTCGCCCATGTCATTTGCTATTTTGCGTATTCAGAAACTCAAATCATTTGCCGATGTTGGAGGCAGTCTTTCGCATAATTATCGCAATCGAGAAACGTTAAATGCCGATGATGCTCGTACACATTTGAATGAGCATGAGCTAGATACAAACGAAAAATGCATGACCGCTATTCGTGATCGTATTCCTGAAAAAAGACGTAAAGATGCAGTTTTGTGTATTGAACATTTGATTACAGCGAGTCCGGAGTGGGATGGCTGGGGAACTGAAAAAGAAACCGCATTTTTTGAGCAGTCGAAAAAATGGCTCGAAAATAAATACGGTAAAAATAATGTCGTCAGCACTACCATTCACCGTGATGAAACAACCCCTCACCTTGTCGCCTACGTTGTTCCAGTGGACGAAAAAACGGGGCGAT
>NZ_VOZI01000053.1:0-1075 GCF_013419835.1 Acinetobacter sp. YH12052 | reverse complement strand
ATCTTGTATCCAAATGGATTCGCTTAATTGATGCTAAGCCAGGGAGTGATCGCTCACCACTACCGAATAAACCTGCATTTATTGCCTTATCTTGCTCTGCACCATTAGATCCTACTCCTACTGACATGTTAAAAGTTCAAATTACTTTACCCCACTCAAAAGCAGAAATTGGCTTGAAATGGCAAGTATCAGAAATACCTGCCTTGGCAGAATTACTCAAGGTACTTGCAACATGATCCGCATTGATGAAATCTGGCTTTCTACCCAACCTCTGGATATGCGAGCAGGGATGGATACTGTCATGGCTCAGGTGGTGAGAGCCTTTGGCTACATCAAACCGCATTGCGCCTACCTGTTCTGTAATAAACGTGGTCATCGCATGAAAGTGCTGGTACATGATGGACTGGGCATCTGGCTGTGTGCCCGGCGGCTGGAACAGGGAAAATTCCACTGGGCTCAAGTTCACCAGGGTGAAAGCGTGGCTCTCAGCCCGGAACAGTTACAGGCACTGATCCAGGGTTTGCCTTGGCAGCGCATTGGACGACAGCAGGTGGTCACGATGCTCTAAACCAAGCTCGGCTATTCTGCTATCCTCCAAACGTTCTATTTCATTCTTCTCATGACCTCAGGCATACTGCGGTCATGAATACGCTGCCTGACTTAAGCCAACTGACCCATGAACAACTGCTGGAATTCACCCGGCAGTTGGCGATGCAGCATCAGTCTCTGGCAGAATCAAATCAAGAATTAGAAAAATCAAACCAACAATTGGATGCCAAAGTTCAACATCTTTCTATTCTCAATCAAAAATACGAGCATGAACTCGCACTGTTTAAACAGCATAAATTCGGCAGTAAAAACGAACATCTCACCGCAAAACAAATCCATCTGTGGGATGAAGCGGTCGAAGAAGATATCGCAGCCGTTGATCTGGAATTAGAACGATTAAATGCAGATAAAACCCATGCAGCGACACAGAAAGCCACAGTCAACAAACCTAAACGTCGACTGCTGCCAGATCATCTACACACCATCCGTATTGAGCATGAACCTGCATCAACCCAATGCAGTTGTG
>NZ_VOZI01000052.1:0-1247 GCF_013419835.1 Acinetobacter sp. YH12052 | reverse complement strand
TGTGTGCTTTGTTCAGATCCCCCAGTAGCACACTGAAAGTCACCGCTTAAATGCTGTCGTCACTAATCCTTCCACCCATTTAAACGAACGGAATACTAATTTAGGAAGGTTTTAACAACGAAAGGGATTTATTTTGAATCCTGTGTCGTTATAATCGCTTATACCGCACGGGGTTTATCCTGATTATTATGTCAGACGGCAATCTACATAATCTTTCGTTATTAATTCCGCCAAGAATTAATAACCGTGCTTAGAATATATTTAAATCGACCCCTTTTTACAATCCTATTCTCTCCAGTTAGGATTTTTTTTTCTTATTTTATTGTTTTAAGGGTTTTAGGGTATCCCTAACAAGGCATAAAGTCCCCTTTGTGTATCCTTGCTGGTATTTCAGAGGGGCTGGAGTAGCCCCGAACTGATGCAATAAGCTACGAAAACGCTTTTCTCCCTGATTACAAGCTCCCTTTTGCCTTACATCGGTAAGAATTAGCGAATGCGACACGAAAGCCAACTGTAAGGAAGGAGAAGGAGTTTCGACGACGACGCCCGCACTGTTGGCGTGTGTCAAAACGTCCCTCTTGGTATATTTACGAAATCTCACGTAACCCTTGCTGTGTAAGGCTTTCAAAGCACCTCAAACTCTAGCAGATCAGACAACAAATATAATTCTTGTTCATCTAAAGCAATTCTGTTTTCACCACTTAAAGACAATAAAACTTCTGTGACCTTTCCTTGTTCTTCAAAGAAATGACCATTCTCTGTATGTACGAATTTTACTGTTTTCCCTAAAAGCTCTATGACTTGTTTCATAACAAACACCTTTTTTTTAAAGTTTTTGATTTAGTGATTAGATCATTATGGTGAGAGTTGAGCAGATAGAAGGGAATACTCACCCTAAAGCACCTATAAAGGCACTTTAGGAGTATTTCCCTCTGGAGCATCACTACGGAGCCGAGCGTCGCTTCAATCGGAGTGCATCACGGTATAACGCTGCACCTGTCTTAATTACGGCTTATATCACCGCCTGAACGCATTTAAGACCGCCTGTGGGCTTTGTTTGATCATCGCAAGGGCATAACACCCAATATACTCACGATCACCCTTAGACTACTCATTCTGCTGTGTGCTTTGTTCAGATCCCCCAGTAGCACACTGAAAGTCACCGCTTAAATGCTGTCGTCACTAATCCTTCCACCCATTTAAACGAACGGAATACTAATTTAGGAAGGTTTTAACAACGAAAGGGA
>NZ_VOZI01000051.1:0-1574 GCF_013419835.1 Acinetobacter sp. YH12052 | reverse complement strand
CTTCCCGAACTCAGAAGTGAAACCTCTTAGCGCTGATGGTAGTGTGGGGTTACCCATGTGAGAGTAAGTCATCGCCAGCTCATTATTCGAAACACCCCCTGACTAGTGCAGGGGGTGTTTTTTTATGTGTGATGAAAAGGGAAGAAAAAGAGGAAAAGATAAAGTAGAAATATAGAAGAAAAGCTTCATTCATTTTTATGTGATTTTTAAATTAAAGGCTGAAAGGCGTATACTATCCATGTCATTGATGGAAAGCTTATGTCTGATTTAGCTTCAAATTCTCCTTATATTGAATATGGCACACGGTCATTTCTTGCCATTTTATTCTCCTTATTTTTAGCAGGCTTCGCAATTTTTTCATCGTTGTATTGTGTACAACCAATGATGCCCATCTTTGCGGATTATTTTCATGTCAGTCCGACACATAGCAGTTTTCCTTTATCTTTTTCAACCATTGCTTTAGCGATAGGACTACTTTTCACTGGTTTGATTTCAGATCGATTCGGTCGTAAGCCTGTTATGGTCACCGCTTTATTTTTGGCAGCGTTACTTTCAATTATCAGTTCTATATTTCCGCTTTGGGAAATATTTTTACTGAATAGAGTGTTGATCGGATTAAGTGTGAGCGGTGTAGCTGCCGTTGCAATGACTTATATTGGAGAAGAAATTGCGCAAAAAGATATAGGCTTTGCAATGGGCCTGTATATTTCGGGTACCGCGATTGGAGGAATGGGGGGGCGTCTCATTGCGGGGGTATTGATTGATTATATTAGTTGGCAAAATGCCATGATGATTATCGGTATCATTAACCTATGTATAGCCACAGCATTCTTTTTATTACTTCCAGCATCTCAACATTTTCAAGCTTATCCCATCCGTCTCAACCGATTTTATGAATCTTTTGTTAAAAATTTAGCAAATCCAAAGCTGAGTATTTTATTCCTTCAAGGTTTTATCCTCATGGGATGTTTTGTCTCTATATTTAACTATATGAGCTACCACCTATTAGAAGAACCTTATCAGCTTTCGCAAACATGGATTGGACTAATATCCATAGCTTATTTGGCAGGAATATATAGTTCACCGCGAGCTGCAAGTTGGGGGAAACGCTTTGGACGGGAAAAAGTTTTACCTTCGATGCTGATCATGATGTTGTTGGGGCTGTTGATTATGCTCATTCCGGCATTTTGGTCAGTCATTTTTGGGCTGATTGTATTCACCTTTGCTTTTTTTGCAGCGCATTCCACGGCAAGTAGTTGGGTATCAGTTCAATCCCTGCAATACCGTGCCGTAGGTTCATCTATATATTTATTTTGCTACTACTTAGGTTCCAGTATTTTGGGTAGCAGTAGTGGTTTGGTTTGGGAGATGTCTGGTTGGATTGGGTTGACGGGCTTTATTGCTGTTATCTTGATGATCGGTTTATTTTTAGCAATACAATTGAATAAATAGATCTCTTTCATAAATCAAAAAACGATCTTCTTTTTGGTTAATATTTGCACTCCGGATTTCTTAGCATTCGTGCATAATCTGCGGATGAAATACATCGATTCAAACAAGCTTTCTGATCCTCA
>NZ_VOZI01000050.1:0-1681 GCF_013419835.1 Acinetobacter sp. YH12052 | reverse complement strand
GTTGAAAGATTCAGAATTTCTGCAGCACGGACTTGTGTAATACGTTGATCTCGAACATCTTGCAGGACTGCAAGACGTTGTATTTCCTTGTCAGACATAGTGATCAGCATCTCAAGTTTATATCCAGTCCATGATGTTGATGCGCATCATAGACCAGACATTTTTATTGGTGAGAATACAGACACTTTAAATGGTTTCTAACAAGTCGACTTCGCATAACAGCCATTATGTTAAATAGGGAATTCAAAGCTCTTTCTAAGAGTTGGTATAGTGGTAATACTTATTGAGTGCGTAAAAGAATTAGATTAATAAAATACTCAAAAGAAAAATAGTAAAAGGGAACTTACAGAAAATAAGTTACCGGCTCTTAAAATTATATTTAAACAAAGAAGCCCAACTAAATGATTGGGCTTCCTCATATCTAACTTTACCTTATGATTTTCATCAGTGTACTGCAAGAATTTAGACTACTTGTTGACTTGAACACCTTTAAAAATCAATTTCTCTTTTTTTTGTGTTTCTATAAGCAGTTGTGCCTGCCCCTTACGAGATTGAAGATATAATGTGGGAGCATTCACCAGAATATCTATCATCGTACTTTCACGTAAGTTGATATCATCAGGACAGCCCATCATTGTGGCAACAATTGGTTGTTCAGCATATAAATGATTGCCCTTAAAATGAATACCAATCGAATTTATATTACAAAACAAATTCCCAATATACAGCATCTTTTCTGCAAATTTTAGCGTGATAGGTTGGTCAGGTTTTGAAGCCAGAAATAATGAATCTATACGTTCACTATTAGCATTTGTTGCCTCGATTAATTCCCAAGAAAATTGCGCCAAGGTCTGCTCACTAAAGGACATCACTTGTAATTCTTGTATCTTGGACTGATCGGCTGATGAAGGCTTATGACAAGCGCTCAAAAGTCCAACGACGAACATCAGTATAAATATTCTAGTCATCGTTATTGTCCGTATAATAATGAGTAACCCTCTTTATAGAGTTCATCAGTAGACATATAGGTCATATATCCATTAGGTTTGGCGGCACCTCCGCAATACCCCTGACCTTTCATGGAAGAACTCCATGTGCCTTGATAAGTTGCAGTAGATAATAACCCTGCCGCCACACTTCCAATAAAGATTGGACCACCACTATCGCCACCCCAACAATCCAACGTTGGACCTGAAACTTTTACCCATGTTGCATTACACACACCTGCCCCTGATGGTCCACATTTATTGTCAGTACCAAATGCTTTAAATGCGGTCGACTGAACCGTACCACAACTATAACCAGTTTTCATTCCATAATGACAGACATACGTACCAACAGGTGTGTTACCTTGTGTACGTCGACCAGTTAGAGTTTTGACCACATTGTCACTGGCGAAAAATTCTGGGTTCAAGGTATGTGTAGATGATACTAAACTCATGGTTTGGAAATCCTGACTACCATTCCAGAAGTCTCCCACAAAGGTTAGTGCACTATTATCATTGCCAGTTGTCTTGCGGTCATCTACAGTAATTTTGTAATTCTTACAGTGAGCCGCTGTGGTCGCAAATTTTGTACCCGCAGCGTTTTTCACATTAAAACCTGTTGTACAATTATAAAAAGTGGTTGAAGTTGTACTATCCGCCATCAGCATGGTTTCTGCTGCCCTTACTGCGGCACT